>JAAYFV010000026.1 GCA_012728075.1 Tissierellia bacterium | reverse complement strand
TAAATAAGGCTTTATGAGATTTATAGTTAAGAGACTATACCCTAGTAGCTGAATCCTGTGACGCTACCACTTATTATTAAGTGAAAAATCATATTGATACTATTTAATATGATTTTAGAAACCAGGGATATGATGTACAGGGATTTAGAAAATATAGCAAAGCAAATTAGAATAGATATAATAAATATGCTTAAAGAATCAGGTTCTGGTCACCCAGGAGGTTCTCTTTCAGCAGTAGAAATACTTACTGCACTATACTTTAAGGAGATGAATATAGATCCTAAAAATCCTCGTTGGCCAGATAGGGACAGATTTGTCCTATCCAAAGGGCATGGTGCACCAGTACTTTATGCAACATTGGCTATGAAAGGATACTTTCCTAAGGAAGAATTAAATAATTTAAGAAAAATAGACTCTATGCTTCAAGGCCATCCAGATATGAAGGGTACTCCTGGTGTGGATATGACCACTGGTTCCTTAGGGCAAGGTATAGCTGCCGCTAATGGCATGGCTTTGGCAGGTAAAATTGACAATAAGGATTATAGGGTTTATGCCCTTATTGGTGATGGAGAATGTCAAGAGGGAATTGTATGGGAAGCGGCCATGTTTGCAGCCCATCATGGACTAGATAATATTACTGTATTTTTGGATCATAATGGACTTCAAATAGATGGGCCTAATAAAGATGTAATGAGTATTGAGCCTATAAGGGATAAGTTTAAATCCTTTGGTTGGCATGTAATAGGCATAGATGGTCATTCCTTTGGACAGATATTTAAAGCTATAGACGAAGCCAAAAACATCAAAGGAAAACCTACCATTATAATTGCTGAAACGGTAAAGGGTAAAGGTGTATCTTTTATGGAAAATCAAGTAGGTTGGCATGGTAAAGCTCCATCGGAGGAAGAAGCTAAGAAAGCAATAGAGGAACTAGGAGGGATAATAAATGGCTAATATGATAGCGACAAGAGATGCTTATGGTGAGGCTCTTAAGGAGTTAGGCAAAAAAAACAAGGATATAGTAGTACTAGATGCAGATCTTTCAGGTTCAACCAAGACAGCAATTTTTGCTAAAGCCTATCCAGATAGATTCTTCAATGTGGGAATAGCAGAGCAAAACCTAATAGGTACTGCTGCAGGTTTAGCAACGACGGGGAAGATTCCTTTTGCTAGTACCTTTGCAGTATTTGCTACAGGAAGAGCTTATGAGATAATTAGAAATTCCGTTTGTTATCCAGAATTAAATGTGAAGATCGCAGCAACCCATGCAGGATTAACTGTAGGAGAAGATGGAGCAACCCATCAGGCATTAGAGGATATGAGCTTAATGAGATCCTTACCTAATATGGTGGTATTAAATCCTGCTGATGCAGTAGAGACAAAACAATGTATATATAAAGCAGCAGAACACCATGGTCCAGTGTATATAAGATTGGGAAGAAGCAAGGTACCAGTAATATTTGATGAAGATTATAAATTTGAAATAGGTAAGGGAGTAGAATTAAGAGAAGGGGTAGATGTAACTTTAATTGCTACAGGAATTATGGTGTCAAAAGCATTAAGTGCAGCAGAAAAATTAGCTAAAGAAGGTATATCTACAAGAGTTATCAATATGTCAACTATCAAACCTATAGATGAAGATATAATAATAAAGGCTGCCAATGAGACCAAGGGAATAGTGACTATAGAAGAGCATAATATTATTGGTGGGCTAGGTAGTGCTGTAGCAGAAGTAGTTTCCCAATGGAAACCTACCTATGTAGAGCGAATAGGTACTATGGATGTATTTGGAGAATCAGGAGACGGAGAGTTACTATTAGAAAAATATGGACTAAATGAAGGAAACATTATTGATAAAGTAAAAAAAATACTATCTAAATAGGGTATTGAATATAATTATAGCACCAATATATATTGGTGCTATTCCCATATTTTTTACATAAAGCCATCCCCAAAAGAATAATATATTATAAGATATTGATTTAGGGGGGATGGATTTGAAAAAACAATATATAATTATTGGAATTATTATAGTTGTTCTACTGGGATTTTTATTAGTCCCAAAATATATGGATAAGGGTGATAGAAAGGTGAAATATAAAGTTCTTGAATCATCTGAGATTCCGGAAAAAATAAAAGAAATACTTCCAAAATATTTAACAGAGGAAAGGGCATTAACCTGTAAATTAAATGATGAAATATATGTACTAGTGACCAGAGGTGAAAAGAACACTGGTGGGTATAGTGTAGAAATAGAAAAAATAGTAAAAGAGCAAAAAAATAAGGAACAGTTTGATTTAATCGTTTATGCGAAATTTAAAGATCCAGATGTAGATGATATTGTTGCTCAGAGTTTCACCTACCCCTATACAATTGCAAAGACTGATTTAAAGGACATGCCAGAAAATATAAAGCTAGAAGTAGAATATGAAGATTAATGTTTAAGAGAAGTATATCTTCTCTTTTTTTATATATGGATTCAGTATGGCATAAACTAGTTAGCAATATATATAAAAGTGTTAAAAATATATGTCTTAAATAACAATTTATTATAGAAGACAATTTATAGATATTTATATATAATGTAAATAGAAAACAAAATAGGTGAATAAAATGAAAGCAATAGAGGTTAATAACTTATCTAAATACTGTAGAAAATCTTATGGATATGTTTGAAAGTATGATTTATGAAGTTGTTCTAACAAATGAATATGGAATAAAATATGTACAATTCTATGAATAGTAGAATATATTAGGGTATATCTAATAATATAATAAGATTTAGGTTAATCTATGGAGGTGTTAATTAATATGACAGAGAACTATCTTGTACCCTTAGATAGACTAAAAAGGAAATGTGATCCAGCTATATTCCAGTACAATACCACAGAAGAGCTATCTGTATCCAGGGAATTAATTGGACAAAAAAGAGCTATGGAGGCATTGAAATTTGGCTTATCCATATCTAAGAAAGGATACAATATATTCGTATCAGGCCTAATAGGTACTGGTAGAAATAGCTACTCCTATTTAGTTGCCAAGGAGTTTGCATATAAGAAAGCTCCTCCCAGGGATTGGTGTTATGTATATAATTTTAAAAACCCTAAAGCTCCAAAGGCAATTAGCCTAGAGAGAGGTCAAGGGAAGGTGTTTAAAAGGGAGATTGAAAATATAATCAAAGATGTTGAAGAAGAGATTCCTAAAGCATTAACTTCAAAGGAGTATGAAAATAGCAAAAACTTAATATATAATACTTATCAGAGGAAAGCCCAAGATATATTAAATCAGCTAAATCATATGGCAAAGGAATATAATTTCATATTTAAACAGACAGAAAGAGGAATCCTTAGTATACCTTTGAAGGGCGGAAGACCTATGACGGATAAGGAATTAGATGAATTATCGGAAGAGGAAATAGAACAGTTGATGGAACTATCTAATCAGCTTGGTCAAGAAGCTTTTGACTATGTAAAAAAGGTTAGAGAAGTGGAAAAAGAATTGATAGAAGCTATAGATGGTTTAAAGGAGAGCAAGGTTTCTCAAGTATTAACTATGAATATAGATGATTTAATAAAAAAGTACCAGGATAATCCTTCTATATATGAATATTTAAAGGATATGAAATCTGATATTGGCAAGAATTATAAGATGTTTATAAGAGAAGATGATAGAAATCCTATTGAGAATATATTTGTAATAGGGGATAGGAAAGAGGACTTTATGAAGAGATATGAAGTAAATTTATTCATAGATAATAGTGACATGGAAGAAGCCCCGGTTATTAAGGAGATGAATCCTACCTACTACAATTTATTTGGGAAGGTAGAATATGTAAATGAGTTGGGAGGTTTAAGAACTGATCATACCAAAATAAGAGCAGGTTCCTTACATGAAGCCAATGGTGGATATATAATCATCCAAGCAAAGGATATTCTACAAAGTAGCTATTCTTGGGAAAGTTTAAAAAGGGCTTTAACTACAGAAAAGCTAAAGGTTGAAAATATCACGGGGTTAAATATAATATCGGAAACCTTACGACCTGAACCTATTCCTCTAGATGTTAAGGTAATCATAATTGGGGATTATATGATGTATCAACTGTTATATTATTATGATGATGATTTCAAAAAATTGTTTAAGATTAGAGCAGATTTTGATGTAGAAATGGATAGAGATGAGGAAAATATTAAAAAAATAGGTTCTTTTGTAGCTTATCAGTGCAAGGAAGAAGGATTGAAGCCCTTTCATAAAACTGCCTTAGCAACTATAATTGAACAGAGTAGTCGTATTGCCGAACATCAGGATAAATTAACGGCTCAATTTAATGAATTGGTAGAAATTTTATATGAAGCAGATAGCTGGGCAGATATGAGAAATGGAGAAATAATAACCAAGGATGATGTAGAAAAGGCAATTAAAAAGAAAAGGTATAGAAATGATACCTATGAGGAAAAATTGTTAGAATTAATAGATAAGGATTATCTATTAATAGATATAGAAGGGGAGAAAATAGGGGAAATAAATGGCTTATCCATAATAGATTCAGGACAGTATGTGTTTGGAAGGCCAAGTAAAATTACCGTAAATACTTACGCAGGAAAGGATGGGATAATTAATATAGAAAGGGAAGTAGAACAATCAGGCAATATTTACGATAAAGGTGTTTTAATATTAAGCGGATACTTAGGAGAAAAGTATGCCCAGGATTTTCCCTTATCCTTAACAGCTAGTATTACTTTTGAGCAATCCTATAGTGGAATAGATGGGGACAGCGCCTCTAGCACGGAATTATATGCTTTACTATCTAGTCTTTCAGGGAAACCCATTAAACAATATATTGCTGTTACAGGCTCTGTAAATCAGAAAGGGGAGATTCAACCTATAGGTGGGGTGAACGAGAAGATAGAAGGTTTTTATAAGGTGTGTAAATTAAAAGGGCTTACAGGCAAAGAAGGGGTAATCATCCCTTATAGAAATATTCAAAATCTAATGTTAGACGATGAGGTAATAGAAGCTGTAGAGAATAACTTATTTAAAATATATGCAGTAAAGACAATAGATGAGGGCATAGAAATACTTACTGGTATAAAAGGGGATATAATTAATCTTTTAGTTCAGGAAAAATTAGAGTATTTTTCCAAGTTAAGTAGGGAATATGAATGATACAAAGAAACCTTTCTGTGGATTCATAATTAGAAAGGTTTCCCTTTCATATATAGTTAAAAAGTGTTAGAATAATAAGGTACATTGTTTCCTATGTCTTAGAAATAAAGAAGGAGGTAGTGGAAATAGATAAGAAATTTAGCTACATTAAGTTTTTTGTTTTGTTAATTATTTCTCTTTTAATTTGGAAAGCAATCGACGGCATACAGTTTATTGAAACTATATTAAAAGTATCTAAGCCTTTTTTATATGCATTTATTATAGCTTTTTTTCTAAATTCTCTGTTAAATATATTGGAAAAGAATTTTAAATTAAAGCGTTGGGCAAATATATTAATAGTATATGTTATATTTTATGGCACTATAGCTCTGTTTATCACTATAATTACTCCTAAGATAATAGAGAGTGTTAAGAATTTGGCTAAGGAATTGCCATATTATGTAGCTAAGACGAAAGAATGGCTATTGGAACCTCCAGCTTATTTAAAGGAAATAGATAAATATGGAATATTAGATAGTGTAAAAACTAGGCTAGACGATCTTTTTCTAAAATTAGGGGAAAGTGTTCCACCAATGTTGAACAAGACTGTGAACCAGGTAATATCTTGGACTTCCAATCTAATTAACTTTATTTTAGGTTCTATTATTTCCATTTATATATTAAAGGATAAGGAATATTTTGCTAAAAATATTAAAAAGCTAACCTATGCTTTTTTCCCTGTAGAGAGAGCAAATAGTATAATAGAAGTGTTTAGGGAGATCAAAAAAGCTTTTTCTAATTTTTTAGTAGGGAAAATATTGGATTCCTTTATAATAGGTGTACTATGTTTTATAGGTTGTTCTATAATGAGAATACGCTACGCTCTATTGATTAGTTTAATCGTAGGGGTGACTAATATGATACCCTATTTTGGACCTTTTGTGGGCATGATTCCTTCAACTATAATTACATTCTTTTATAGTCCATTTAAAGGATTATTGGTATTAATATTTATATTCCTATTACAGCAATTTGATGGATTATATTTAGGACCTAAAATACTAGGAATACAAGTAGGTTTAAAACCATTTTGGATTATATTATCCATAATAATTGGTGGAGGTTTCTTTGGAATATGGGGTATGCTGTTTGCAGTGCCAACGGCAGCAGTAATTAAATCTCTATTGAACAAATATATAGATAAAAAATTTAAACAAAAGGGTATATCTTTAAATGGAAAATAGGATGGGATTAATCCCGTCCTATTTTAATCAGTAGCATAATTATCAAAGTAGCCTTGTATAAGGACTATTGGAGTTCCTTTATCACCGCTACCACTAGTTAAATCACATAGGCTACCTAATAGATCCGTTAAGCGTCTAGGAGTAGTGCCTAAGGATTCTTCCTGGCCTATTAAATTATCATTTTTATTGAGTATTTTCTTCTTTATGGCCTCTTGCACTTCATCATCGTTTAAATTCTTTAACTCCGTATCTGCTAAGTATTTCAATTTAATCTCATTAGGAGTTCCTTCAAGTCCAGATGTATATCCTGGAGAAACTACTGGATCAGCTAGCTCCCATATTTTGCCTACTGGATCCTTAAAAGCTCCATCTCCATATACCATTACTTCAATATTCTTTCCTATTCTTTCCCACATCTTCCTTTGAATTTCTTCAACATAATATTGGGAATCCCTTGGGAATAGTTTAATTTCATTTTCTGAAGCTAGGTTGGAACCTAATAGACCATATTCTGGATTATATCCACTATTGTCTATAGACTTAGTCAATAGATCTTCTAGTCCATACACTTTATTTGCTCCTGCTTCCTTCAAAATTCTTTTAGTTCGTTTTCTATCATGGATATTAGCTACTAAAACATCGTCTACATAATTTAGTATACTTCTAGGATTATTTGATAGATATATTTCTATATTATTGTTAATGGCTAAATCTTTATATGCCTTTACATAATCTACTCCAGTAAAAGGATGGGCTACCTTTTCACCAAATAGCTTCCTGTATTCTGTTTCTGTCAATATATCGGTATAAGGATTTATTCCTAATCGCTCCATTTGATCTATATCCATTAGTTGATTGCCTACTTCATCGGAAGGATAACTGAGAAGTAGATGGATTTTTTTTCCTGTTAATGCTATTCCTTTTAATATCAAGGAAAATCTATTTCGACTAAGTATGGGAAATACTACACCTATGTCCCCATCAAATTTTTGGGATACATCTTTAGCAATATCCTCTACAGTTGCATAGTTGCCTTGTGCTCTAGCTACTAAGGATTCAGTAATACCTATAATATCCCTATCTTCAAAGGCGAAGCCTTCCTGTTCAGCGGCATTTATAACAGAATCTACTACAATATTTATTAGATCATCACCTTTTTTTACTATAGGTGCTCTTATACCTCTTACTGTAGTACCAACGGTTCTTACCATTAAAATTCCTCCTATAAACAAAATTATATTGCCCTTTAATATTATACCATTTTTATGTGAATTAATAGAGGTTATTTAAGTATTTCTATTTTTGCAATAGATTAATCTATTTTCAGAGATTATTAAATCAACTGGTATATCGTAGGGATCCCTAGGCACTTGGGATAGTATCTGTAAATCATAACACAGACCAATTTTAATTACATCTTTTTTTAAGCTACTAAAAAATCTATCATAATAACCACCACCATATCCAACTCTATAGCCTTCCACATCAAAGGCTACCCCAGGAACTAATACCAAATCCACTATGTTAGGAGATAGGATTCGCTGGTATTCTTTCTTAGGGGTTAATATACCATAATATCCTATCTCCAATTCTTTTTCAAAATCTTTTAGTTCAGATACCAAAAGTTTTCTTGGTTTTATCACAGTTACAGGTACACCAATTCGCTTTCCCATATTTAAGGAGTTCTTGATTATTTCGTGGGTATGAACTTCGTCTTTAAAACTAATAAAAGAGAATATAAAATTAGATTTTTGATATTCTTCCAGATTAAATAGCCTTTCTTCTATAATATGGCTTTTTTCTTTTATGATTTCCCATGTAAGTTTAGATCTTTTTTCCATTATTTCTTTTCTAATAGATTTTTTATCCAATTTGACCACCCTTTACTATTTATTTATTGCTCAAAGTATATTATAATATATTATCAATATGAATATATAAAAAAATTAAAAGAAGGATTTGTTAATTAAAGATAGAATCCTATAATAGTTATGATATAATTTGATATATAAGAATTAAGAAATATTCATATACATAGAGGTGAAAATATTTGATCCAGTTTGTTAATGTAAGTAAAGAATATAAAAATGGTGTAAAAGCATTATCCAATGTTAATCTATCAATAGAAAAGGGAGAATTTGTATTTTTAGTAGGCCCTAGCGGGGCAGGTAAATCTACAATTATTAAGTTAATTCTTAAAGAAGAAGATCCCACAGAGGGAAAGATATATTTGAATGATATGGATATTACTAAGGTTAAAAATAGAAAGATTCCTTATATTAGGAGAAAAGTAGGAGTGGTATTTCAAGATTTTAGATTGCTACAAAACAAAACTGTATATGAAAATGTAGCATTTGCTATGGAGATAATAGGGGCACACCCAAAGGAGATAAGAAGAAATGTACCTATGGTATTAAGTATGGTGGACTTAAGCAGAAAAGCTTATTGTTACCCTGATGAATTATCAGGGGGGGAGCATCAAAGAGTTGCTATAGCTAGAGCAATAGTTAATAGTCCTCCTATATTAATAGCGGACGAGCCTACAGGAAATTTAGATCCAGAAACAGCTTGGGAAATAATGAATGTATTAAGGGATATAAATAGACGTGGGACTACAGTACTCATGGCAACCCATGCAAAGGATATAGTAGATATTATGAAAAAACGAGTAATCGCCATTGAATCAGGTAAGATAGTAAGGGACGAGGAGAAGGGTGTGTATGAGAATGAAATTTCGAATATTTAAGAATATAGTAAAACAAGGATTTCAAGGCATGTGGCGTAATCGAGGAATGGGACTAGCTTCCGTTGGTTCCATTACTGCTGTGTTGATTATTCTTGGAATAGTCCTTATAATGATATTAAGTATAAATAATGTAGTAGTGGAAACCAAGAATAAATTTGACGAAATACAGATATTTTTAGAGGATGATATTACAGATGAACAGCTAGATTATATTGAAGAACAAGCTAAAGAAAATGAAGGTGTACTTTCAGTTATATATCAATCTAAAGAACAAGCTTTAGAGATTATGAAAGAGGATTGGGGAGAGAACGCTTATTTGTTAGAAGGATTTGAAACCAATCCATTACCTGATTCTTTTATAGTAAAGCTTAAAGGAATAGAATACGCAGATTCAGTAGTCAATAAGGTTCAGGAACTAGAAGGCATAGATGAAGTTAAATATTATAAAGATATTATAGAAAAATTAGTATTAATGGCTAATTATGTTAGAGGAGGAGGTTTGATAATAACAGCTATTCTTATAGTGGTATCTATATTTATAATATCAAATACCATAAAGATTACAGTTACAGCAAGACAAAGAGAAATTAATATAATGAAATATGTAGGAGCTACTAATGGATATATACGAGGACCTTTTATAATAGAAGGTGTATTATTTGGTTTAATAGGGGCTGTTTTATCTATTCTAATAGTAAATTATGGTTATAGATATTTTTTCAATACGGTAAATGATAAATTATATGTGTTATTTACTGTATATTTAGTTCCACCAGTTGCGTTGATCAAAGATCTATCCATTATATTTATATCAATTGGAATGGGGATTGGAGCATTAGGAAGCTTAGTATCCCTGAAGAGATTTTTAAATGCTTAAAGGGGGAAAATATATGTACGAAAATAGAAGAATTATATATCTGCTATTGGCTTTTGTGCTTATATTTAACTATGCTATAGTATTTGCAGATAATAATATTAATAGCCTAAAGAAGAAGCAAAAAAGCACTATTCAAGAGATGGATCAAAAGAAAAAGGAAATAAAGGATTTACAAAATCAGACTAAAGATGTACAAGCTCAAATAGAACAGTTGGACAAGGAGATGGAAGAAGCAGCAAGGGAATTGGAAATAGTCCAGCAGGAATTGAACAAATTAAATGAGAATATTAATTTAACTCTAGAGGAGCTAGAAGAAGCGGAAGCTAAAATAGAGAACAAACAAGAGACCTTTAATTCTCGTTTAAGGGTTATGTATAAAAATGGTAGTGTAGGTTATTTAGAAGTGTTATTAGCTTCAGCAGATATAAGGGATTTTCTATCGAGAAAACAAATGATCCAATCTGTAGCTAATTATGATGTAGAGCTATTAAAATATATGAAAGAACAAAGAGATATTATAGAGAGGAAAAAGACCCAATTACAAGCACAAAGAGCCTCTGTAGAAGCTACTAAATCCAAACTAGATGCTAGAAAGGCGGATTTAGATAAAGCCACTAGGGCTAAAGAAGTCCTAATGAGTCAATTAGAAAAAGATTTGAAAGAAGCGGAACAACAATATGATGAATTAAATAAATTAGCAAAGGATATTGAATCTCAAATAGTAAAATTACAAAGGGTAGAAGGTCCTTATTCTGGTGGAGCTATGAATTGGCCGGTACCAGGGAATACAAGAATATCTTCTTACTTTGGCTATAGAATACACCCAATATTTAAGACGAAAAAACTACATACAGGAATAGACATTCCAGCATCTACAGGGACTACAGTAGTTGCTGCAGCTGATGGTGTTGTTATATTTGCAGGCACACTAGGTGGATATGGTAATACCATAATGATAGACCATGGAGGAGGCATAGTAACTCTATATGGACACAATTCTTCTTTAACTGTAAGTGAAGGAACCCAAGTATCTAGAGGTAGCGCAATAGCTAAAGTAGGAAGCACAGGGTTTTCTACAGGACCTCATGTACATTTCGAGGTTAGAAAAAACGGTTCATATGTAGATCCAATACCATGGTTAAAGGGGAAATAATTCCCCTTTTTTTCATCTAGTGATGGTATAATGTTTGAGTGGATATAATACAATAGAATACATAATTCATAATATAGAGGTGAAGGGTATGTCAAAAAAAAGAACTATAACCTTAATGGTTATACTATTGTTGGTAACCAATATAGTTACTTTTGGCGTTACAAACAAAGTTACTATAAAGCAAAAGGATAGAGTAATTATTCCAAGAGGTGAATATGAACAACTTATATCTTCCTACAAAAAATATTCTAAGGCTATGGGATTGGAATCCTATATAAAAGATTATTTTTTAAAAGAAGTAGATGAAGATAAGTTGATAGAGGGTCAGCTAAAGGGTATGTTTCAAGCTTTAGAAGATCCTTATTCCATATATATGACTAAAGAGGAGTTTAAAGATTTTACAGAGCATACTAAGGGAATATATGGAGGCATAGGAGTAATAGTTACTCCAGGGGATGATAATCTAATAACAGTAGTGGCTCCTATTGAAGATACTCCTGGAGAACGAGCAGGTTTAAAGACTGGGGATAAGATTATTAAAGTAGAAGGTCAAGAGTTTACAGCAGACAATATGGATAAGGCGGTAAAACTTATGAAAGGTGAACCTAATACCCAGGTGAGTATTACCGTATTAAGAAAGGATAAAGATGGCAAGAATCAATATATAGATATGGATATAGTCAGAGAAGAAATTAGATTAGTTACAGTAAAATCAGATGTAATAGAGGATAGTATAGGATATATGAGGATTACATCCTTTGACGAGCTGACTTATGAAGATTTTAAAAAGGATTTAAACAAACTTATGGATCAAAATATCTCTGGGCTCATACTGGATTTAAGATATAATCCTGGAGGCTTATTAGATGTTTGTGTAGATATTGCTGATGAATTTTTAGATGAAGGTGTAGTAGTATATACTGAAACGAGAAATGGAGAGAGATTTTATGAAAAATCTTCTAAGCAACATATAGATATACCTTTAGTAGTACTGGTAAACGAGGGGAGTGCAAGTGCATCGGAAATATTAGCTGGAGCTATCAAGGATAGGGATAGAGGTATACTTGTTGGGAATAAAACTTTTGGTAAAGGGATAGTTCAAAGGATTAAACAGCTATCCGATGGTTCTGGATTTAAATTAACTGTGTCTGAATATTTTACTCCCAATGGCACCAGTATACATGGCATAGGAATAGAGCCAGATATAGTGGTAGATTTACCAGAAGACATAGAGGAGATTGGAATAGAGAACTTAAAAGAGGATACTCAGCTTAAAGTAGCTATTGAGAAGATAAAAGAGATGATTGAGTAGTAGTTTTAATATGGTAAGGAGAATCCATAATGCAGATTATTCTTCAAATTGTATATTATTCCTTAAGGAATACATTAAACACTTTAAAATATCCCCTTTTTTGGATTGTGGTAGCTATAATATATTTACAATATAGGAAAATGTCTAAAATGGAAAGGGATATTTTAGGGAAAAACCAAAGCTATCCTTTGTATAATACCATGATATCCCTAGTATTTGGATTAATAGGTGGTATGTTGGGAAGTGTTTTATTTCTACTTTCAGGCATTACCATTAATCCAAATGATTTTTATTTGGTATTGCCTTTGGCCATAATTCTTTCTTTAATTCATCCTAGATTTATCTGTTTTTCCTATGCAGGAGGAATAGTTTCTTTGATAGGTATTATATTTGGCTATAGTATCAATGTTTCAAGTATTATGTTTGTAATTGGGGTATTACATCTTGTAGAAAGTTTTTTAATATTAGTGGATGGAAAACATGGTAAAGTTCCCATATTAATGGAGAGACAGGGAGAAGTAGTTGGGGGATTTATGATGAATAGATTTTGGCCTCTTCCTTTCAATATATTTGTAAATAATAGTTATATATATCCTGTAACGATAATAGCCTTATTAGGATATGGAGATTATGCATTGACTAGCTATCCTGAGAAAAAAACCGTAAAAACTGCAGGATTATTGTCCCTATTTAGCATTACATTGTTGCTATTATCAATATTGTCCATGGATTACTATATATTTAAATATATTGCAGCTTTGTTTGCTCCATTGGGGCATGAATTGACTATAGCAGTAGGGAAAAGAAAGGAAGAACAGGGAGAATATATATTTAAGGCTAGTAGCCAAGGATTAAAGGTTTTGGATACTTTAACCAATAGTGTTGGTGAAGCTATGGATTTAAAAACTGGGGATATATTATTATCCATCAATGGTAATAGAATATATTCTAAAGAGGATATGGAGGAAGTTTTGTACTGTAGACCTAATTATATATGTATGGATATTTTCGATATAAAAAAAGGGTTGATTACTAAGGAATATGAGGATTTTCAAAATGGTATAAGAAATTTAGGACTGGTGGTAGTTTCTAACTCTGGGATTCTAGTAGAAGAAGCCCAAGCACCTTTTAAGCGTTGGCTAAACAAATATAAAAATAGGAAAGTCCGATTTAGAAATTAAAGGACCTAGTTCTAGGTCCTTTAATTATCTTTTTTATCTATGATACGCAGTTTATTTAAGTCTATAGAGTATATAGCACTATTCTTTTTATTTTCAATAGGAGGTATTAAACATGCATAACACTTTTCCTTTGATGAGTCATAAAATATTTTATCGCTATTTATTTTAGCAATTGAAGATATTTGCCCATTTGTCATATTGTACTTATTTAATATAAAGTCATTATGACCATTATTCTTTTCAATGAGGATTACATTTCCTTCATCAAGTTTAAAGTAGTTGGAAATATTATAGTCTAAATCACTTATTTCCTGTCTATTTTTAATATCGTATACATAGAATATGTTTTTATCTTCCTTTTCGACATTTTTTAAATAGATTATATAATTTTCATTAAAGAATTTCGCTTTAAATCCTTTATCTAATTCCTCTAGTTCCATACCTTCTTCTTTAAGGTATATGGTTTTATTAAGGGACTCATCTTGGTTTTCAGTGAATAAAAATTTATTACCCAATACATCAAAATCATCTACAACTATGTTTAAATTATACTTTACTTCAATATTATTATTTTCTATATCATAAGCTAATAATGTGGATTTAGTACCACTGTTATCTATGAAATATAGAGTATTTTCATCTTTCCATTTCATCAACTTAGGATGTAAGTAGTTTACACTAGTCACTTTATAGGCGGTATTATCCGGTTTTTTAATTATATATAAGTCTGCTTTGTTTTCATCTACTTCAATTAGAGAAATAGATTCATTATTTGGACTAAATAATGCTGTTTGTATTTTACTCTTTGAAGTATATAATTTTTCTTTATCTCCAGTTTCTATATCATAGCACCATAGACTTTCGTAAGTTTGTTCTTTATCATTGTGTTGCCTTTTATATAATAAGCAACTATGGGGTATATAATCTAATAGGGTTCCATCGTCTATATAGGTAGATATATCCTCCTTTTCTGAATCTAATACCTCACCAGTTTGGGCGTCTACTATAACATTGAAATTAATCAGAGGAGAATTGTAATTTTCTTTATCAAATATATTGCTAAAGGATATATTCCAAAATAGTTGATCTTTTCTCTTGGTTAAATCTACTGATGGTATAGTATTTGGCGAAATCTTAAATTGGGAGTATATCTTGTTTAAAATCTGGTTTCTATTAAATTTTAATGATATAGGTTCATAATTTTGGCTGATAACATTGTAATTTAGTTCCTCAAGTTTTTCCATTGGAAGTTCATTTATCT
>JAAYFV010000200.1 GCA_012728075.1 Tissierellia bacterium | reverse complement strand
CAGAATCCATGCCTAATCCAGAACAATCCACCCAAAGTAAATATGTGCCTTCTGGTTCTACTACCTTAAGTTGGGGGATCTTCCTTTCAATAAAGTCCATAAAAAAATTTTTATTTTGTTCTAAATATTCAATTAATGAATCCAGCCAATCTTCTAATTCATTGTACGCAGCTATTAAAGCTATCTGTCCAAATATATTAGGTCTACCAATATGATGTTTTTTCAATTCCATATTATATATTTCCCTTAAATCGTCATTAGGAATTATTATATTGGAAACTTGTAGTCCTGCTATGTTGAAAGATTTACTTGGTGATGTGCAAACTATGCAATTATCTCTAATTTCAGAAGAAATATTAGCCATTACAGTGTGATTGTTTCCTTTATATACTAAATCAAAATGAATTTCATCAGAGATAATTATTATATTATTATTTAAGCAAATCTCCCCAAGTTTAGCCAATTCTTCCTTAGTCCAAACCCTTCCAACAGGATTGTGAGGATTACATAATATTAATAACTTAGTTTTGGAATTTATCTTACTCTCTAAATCCTCATAATCCATATAATATCTGTTATTTTTATATATTAGAGGATTAGTAATTATACGGCGTTCATTATTCTCTATAGTGCTATAAAAAGGATGATATACAGGACTTTGAACTATTATATTATCTCCTGGTTTAGTAAAAGCTTCTATAGCATAGCTAAGAGCTGGTACAACTCCAGGGGTAAATACAATCCATTTCTTATTTATATCCCAATTGTGTCTCCTCTTCATCCATCCTACAACTGCATTATAATATTCATCATCACAATATGTATAGCCATATATACCATGTTTAACCCTATTTTCTAATGCATCCATAATAGCTGGTGAAGCCAAAAAATCCATATCTGCAATCCATAGAGGAAGTAGGTCATCTCTCCCAAATTGTTCCTTTAAATTATCCCATTTTGCAGACTTGGTTCCTCGTCTTTTTAAAATACTATTAAAGTCATACATTCCTACCACCTTTCTAATAATATACATCCCAGACTACTAATTCTTCTCCCATTCCAAATATGGATTATAACATCTGTAAGGCTACAATACCAATTAACTTTTTCTATAGCTTATCTGTAAATATAGATAGATAAAATAAGTACAAAGGTAAATTTATCTATACTGTTTTTTAATATAAAAAAAGATGGCTATCAAAAACCATCTTATCAACTTTACCTGTTCCTTTGCTTTTGGCTGACAATTTCTACTATTAAGTCCATGGTAGACCTTCACCATCAAGTTGCTGCCCATGCCAAGGCACTATTAAAAAACAGTGTGGATGAATTTACCACACTGTTTTAAATTAGCTATATGTTTTCCAGCAACCCTCTTTTTCTATTAAAAATATGATAAATCAATTACTTTTTATGATTGTTAGATAAATATTGTTTATAATTATCCAATATATTTATTGCAGCACTTGCACCTATACGTCCTGCACCTGCATCAATAAATTTAAGGGCAGTATCAAAATCACTAATTCCACCTGCAGCCTTAATTTTACAAACATCACCAACAATTCCTTTCATGAGTTTTACATCTTCCAAAGTAGCTCCCCCAAAACTATAACCAGTTGAAGTCTTAAT
>JAAYFV010000199.1 GCA_012728075.1 Tissierellia bacterium | reverse complement strand
TTCCTATACTTACCCAATATTTTATCAAAGAATTAAATAAAAAATTAAACAAATCCGTAAAAGGAGTTTCAAAAGAAGTAATGAATATATTTTTAAAATACCCTTGGGAAGGCAATGTAAGAGAATTGGAAAATTTATTAGAAGGGATAATGAGTATACAAGATATGGATATTATAGAAATAGAACATCTACCAGCTAAATTTAAAACCTACAAAGTAAATAAAGCTAAAAAAACCTTTTCTTTAAAGGAAACTTTAGAAGATATGGAAATAGATTTGATAATTAAAGCCTTAGAAGAAACAGAATATAATATTAGTCAAGCTGCGGAAATATTAAACATTCCTCGACAAACTCTTCAATACAAGATATCCAAATATAATCTAAAATAAATATAATAAATATACAAAAGGGTGCCAAGCACCTTTTTATACATTTTTATGTGCCGAGAAATAGGCATTAAATTTTAAATATTGTTATTATTTTCACTAGAATGGCAAAACTAGAGCTTATTTATATAGGAAAACGTTGGCATAGATATTGCATCATATAATATGTAGTAATAAATATTTGATTATTAATTATTAAGAAGGAGTGTGGCATATGAAAAAAGGATGTCCATATGGAACCCATAGAGTATTGGAACCAAAAGGGGTTTTGCCCCAACCAGCCTTAAAAATTGACAATAATATGGAGATATATGACAATGAAATATTAATCGATGTGCAAACTCTAAATGTAGATTCAGCGAGCTTTACCCAAATAAAGGAACAAGCTAAAGGGGAATTAGAAGAGATAAAGAGGATAATGAAAAGCATAGTAGATGAAAGAGGCAAACACCAGAACCCAGTAACTGGTTCGGGAGGTATGCTAATAGGAACCGTTGAAAAAATAGGTCCCGCTTTAGAAGGAAAGACAGACTTAAAAGTAGGGGATAAAATCGCTACCCTAGTATCCCTATCCCTAACACCTCTTAGAATAGATGAATTTTTAGAGATAAGGCCCCATGTAGATCAAGTAGATATTAAGGGAAAGGCTATACTATTTGAATCTGGCATATATGCAGTACTACCAGATGATTTACCAGAAAATTTAGCTTTATCTGTACTTGATGTAGCAGGAGCTCCAGCTCAAACGGCAAAACTAGTCAAACCGGGAGATACAGTAGTAGTCATTGGAGGTACAGGAAAATCTGGCATGCTTTGCTTATACGAAGCCAAAAAAAGAGCAGGAGTTACAGGGAAAGTTATATGTGTAGGCTCTAGAGATGAAACTATAGCAAGGACCAGAAAAGCCAATTTGGCAGATTATTACATAAAAGCCGATGCAACCAATGCAGTAGATTTGATGAATAAGGTAAAAGAGATTACCAATGGAGAGATGGCAGATATAGTAATAAATACTGTAAATATACCAAATACCGAGATGAGCAGTATATTATTAACTAAAGATCAAGGAATAGTATATTTCTTTAGTATGGCTACTAGTTTCACCAAAGCAGCCTTGGGAGCAGAAGGGGTAGGCAAGGACATAACTATGATAATAGGAAATGGTTACACCAAAGACCACGCAGCTATATCTTTGGAATTAATGAGGGAAAGCCAAGAATTGAGAAATATATTTGAAGAATTGTACGCTTAGGCAATTCACAATGGGACAGTGGGGACAGTTCTCCCTGTCCCACAATTGAAAAGCCTACAAGGGTAGAATTATGTAGAGTTTACATGTGCATTGTTAAAAGACCCTAGAGAATGACCCTAATGTGTAAATTGTGCACTGTATAAAAAAAGGGGGTTATATAAAATGAGATCCTATAAGGATATAGAATTATGGAAGGATGTTACTGACGCCCAATGGAATGACTGGAGATGGCAGGTAAGGAATAGAATTACCAATGTGGAAACTTTGAAGAAGGTCATAAATATAACTGAACAGGAAGAAAAGGAGATTGGGATAGTACTGGAAAAATTTAGAATGGGCATCACACCATATTATGCATCATTGATGGATCCAGATGATCCAAATTGTCCCATTAGAAAACAGGCAGTTCCTACTATTATGGAAACCCACGAGAGCATAGCTGATATGGAGGATCCATTAGCAGAAGATGTGGATTCACCAGTGCCTGGTATCACCCATAGATATCCAGACAGAGTGTTATTTTTAATTACAGATCAGTGTTCTATGTATTGTAGACATTGTACTAGAAGAAGATTTGCAGGACAAAAGGACTCAGGAGCTCCAAAGAGCAGAATAGACCAAGGCATAGAATATATAAGGAATACTCCACAAGTAAGGGATGTGTTATTATCTGGCGGAGATGCCCTATTAGTATCCGATGAGCGATTAGAATATATAATAAAGGAACTAAGAGCTATACCCCATGTGGAAATCATAAGGATAGGTACTCGAACTCCTGTAGTTATGCCTATGAGGATTACTGATGATCTAGTAAATATGCTAAAAAAATATCATCCTATATGGTTAAATACTCATTTCAATCATCCAAAAGAAATTACAGAAACCTCTAAAGAAGCAGCTAGAAAGATGGCAGATGCAGGAATTCCATTAGGCAATCAATCAGTACTACTAAGGGAGGTAAATGACTGTCCTCACATAATGAAAGAATTAGTTCATAAATTGGTGATGATGAGAATAAGACCATACTATATATATCAATGCGATCTATCCATGGGTATAGAACACTTTAGGACCAAAGTATCTAAAGGTATAGAGATAATCGAAGCTTTAAGGGGACATACTTCAGGCTTTGCAGTGCCGACCTTTGTAGTAGATGCACCAGGAGGCGGTGGAAAGATACCCGTTATGCCTCAATATTTAATAAGCCAATCCCCTGAAAAGATAGTATTGAGAAACTATGAAGGAGTAATCACTACCTATACAGAACCTCAAATGGTAGAAAAACCTTGTGATTGCCCTGTATGTAGGGGAGAAAAGGAAGGGCACACAACTGGTGTATCAGAACTACTCCAAGGTCCAGAAGTAAAAGCTATGGAACCAGACAATCTAGAAAGAAAGCAAAGAAAAGCCTATATGGGACAATAGGGACAGTTCTCCTTGTCCCAGAAATCACTCTGACCTTATAAATTGGTAAAGACTGTATATTAATACTTGATAAAAGTGAGATAACGAGAACTATCCCTTGCTATACCAAATTATGCATTGTATAAAACAGGGGTGAAAATATTGCTATTAAAACATATTTACAATAAATACAAAATCATATCCATAGTAGGCATGGCTAAAAATAGTGGTAAAACTGTAGCATTAAATCATCTAATTCATGAAGCCATAGAAGAGGATGTGAAACTAGGAATTATATCTACTGGAAGAGATGGGGAAGGGGTAGATGTAGTTACTGAAACAGAGAAACCTAAGATATTTGCTGAGGTAGGCACCATCATATCCACTACAACGGAGATGCTACCTTTAGGGGATGCAAATATAGAAATAATCCATGTAACAGATTATAGAACCCCTTTAGGAGAAATACTTATAGGTCAAGTAAAGGACAGTGGATATATTCAAATAGCTGGCCCCCAGACTCTTAAGGAATTAAAAGAAGTAGCCTATTTAATGTTAAATATTGGAGTAGAGTTGGTGATTATAGATGGAGCTTTAGATAGGAGGACATCTGCTGCTCCATCTATTAGTGATGCTACTATATTATCCACTGGTGCAGTTTTAAGCAGAGATATAAACAGAGTCATAGAAGAGACCCTTCATATAGTTAATTTGTTTAATCTTCCTCCCATAGAAGATTATATAGCAAGGGAATCTGTAGAAAAGGCCATGAATCAAGGACAAATAGCTGTAATAGACAAAGATTTAAATACTACTCCTATTAATATAAAGACAGCACTAAATTGTGGCCATATAATTGGGGAACATCTAAAGGAAGACTCTAGATATTTGGTGCTCCCCGGATCCCTTGTAAAAAATACCTTAGAGGATATTATAAGTTCCACTAAAATGTATAAAAATATAGATATAGTAGTAACTGACGGTACCAAAATATTTATCCAGCCAAAGGATTGGTTAAAATTTATGAGGTATGGGATAAAGGTAAAGGTGCTAAATCCTATTAATTTAGTAGCTATAACAGTAAATCCCTATGCCCCTCAAGGATATTATTTTGAACCCCACATTCTATTGGAGAAAATGAAACATTACATAAAGGATATTCCCGTTGTAGACGTAGTATTAGGTGGTGATTAATATGGATTTTATGGATTCCATAACGGAAAAGGCACTAGATTTTCAATATATATTGAACAAAATAAATACAAAAACTCCCTATGGGAAAGTATACAAAAAAAAGATGAGACCCTTTATACCTGGAGAAGAGACACAATTGATAAAGGAGCTAGAAAAGGTAGAAAGTTACATTCCCTATGTAAAGGATAAACAGTTTATGAACCAGATTGATCATATATTTACCCATATAAAGGATTTAAGAACATCAATAAAAAAAGCTAGGAGTGGAGGTATCCTTTCTGAGGTAGAGCTATTTGAAATAAAAAACTTCTTATACCTAATAAAGGATTTGGATCATCTATTAAAAAGACATGGGCTTCCCCTTTGGGAGGATATGGAAGTTCAGCCTATAGAGGAGTTAGAAAAACATCTAGATCCAGAGGATACTGGACTTTCTACTTTTTATATATACGATTCCTACTCAGAAGAATTACAGAGGATTCGTCAATCTAAAAGAGAAGTGGAGAGGGAAATAAAAAGGGAAAAAAAGCGATTAAAGGAAGAAATAGAAGAGGAGTTAAATATAAAACTAAGGCCTGATGGAAGCATACTCCTTTCCAAAGATGAAAGGGAATTAATAGAAAAAATAGAAGAGCATCCTAATCTCACCTATGTATCCGAAACCTATATGAATATCAAATATTCCATAAAACCAAGGGACAATATGACTCTATTAGAAAGGCAGTATCTAATATTAAAGGATAAGGAAGAAAGGGAAGAATATAATATAAAACAAAATTTATCTAAACAAATAGGTAAATACTCTAAAGAACTGTTAAAAAACATGGCAAGTATTGGGAAAATGGATTTTATATTAAGCAAGGGGGCCTTTGCTATAGAAATAGATGGGGTGAAACCTAAAATCACCAAGGAGCATAGCATAAAAATAGTAGAAGGGCGTCATCTCAAGGTGGAAGAATTTTTAAAAACTAAAGGGCTTAAATTTACTCCTATATCCATAGAACTAAGAGAAGGAGTTAGTTGTATTACAGGAGCTAATATGGGTGGAAAAACTGTAAGCCTTAAACTAGTGGGATTATTGACTGTTATGGCTCAATATGGATTAATGGTTCCTGCTAAGGAGATGATTCTAGGTTTAAACCAATTTATAAAAACCTCCATAGGAGATCCCCAATCTACAGATAAGGGACTATCCACTTTTGGAGGGGAGATAAGATTAATTCAACAAGCCATAGAAAGATCCCAGGAAAAAGGTCTAATCCTTATAGATGAATTAGCCCGAGGTACTAATCCTGAAGAAGGCTATGCCATATCCAAGGCCATAGTGGAATACCTAAGGGACAAAAAATCCATAACCCTTTTAACCACTCATTATGATCATATAGGAAGTATGGACAAAGTAGTCCACTTTCAAGTAATAGGTCTATCTAATGTGGATTTAAACCAGTTACAATCCCAATTGGAATATGTTGAAGATCATAAAATAGACATAATAAATAAACATATGGACTATCGCTTAAAAGTAGTAGATAAAACCACAAAAGTCCCTAAAGAAGCCATAAATATAGCTAGGATAATGGGGCTAGATCAACAGATAATCCAAAGAGCAGAAAAATACTTAGAAGATTGACAAAAATAGGGAGCAATAGGGATAATTTTGGGACAAGGAGAAATGTCCCCTGTCCCACAAAAAGGAGGTTGAAATTTTGAGCAAATTAAATCTTGATCCAATACGAATAGATAATTCGAGAAATGCAGCAAAACAAATTGCTGAAGATGTACAAGAATTTATTGATAAACATACTACTACTTCAACAGAGAGAGCTGTTGCGAGATTATTAGGTATAGATGGAGTAGATGAAATATCCAAACCTCTACCCAATGTATTGATAGACAATATAAAAGACGGGGGAGGATTGGAACAAGGAGCTGCCTATTGGATAGGCAACGGGGTAGTCCAAAGGGGAGATACCCCTCAGGAAATAGCAGAAAAAATTAGCCGAGGAGAGTTAGATATTACCCGTATTTCTACTGGGAGTGAGGAGAAAATACAGGATACTATATATGAATTAGCTCAAGAAACAGTAGATAAAATAAAGCAAAATAGAGATAAAAGAGAAGAGCTAATACAAACCCTAGGAGAAGGGAAGAAACCCTATATATATGTAATAGTAGCTACAGGAAATATATATGAAGACATGGTTCAAGCCCAAGCTGCAGCTCGCCAAGGAGCCGATGTTATTGCTGTTATAAGGACAACAGGGCAATCTTTACTAGACTATGTACCCTATGGACCTACTACAGAAGGATTTGGAGGCACCTATGCTACTCAAGAAAATTTCAAACTTATGAGAAGGGCCTTAGATGAAGTAGGGGAAGAGGTAGGTCGCTATATTAGATTATGTAATTATTGTTCTGGTCTTTGTATGCCAGAAATAGCTGCTATGGGGGCTTTGGAAAGATTGGATATGATGCTAAACGATGCCCTATATGGAATACTATTCAGGGATATAAATATGCAAAGAACTCTAATAGATCAATATTTCTCCAGAGTAATCAATGGATATGCAGGTATAATTATAAACACTGGTGAAGACAATTATCTAACTACTGACGATGCAGTAGAAGCTGCTCATACTGTACTTGCCTCCCAATTTATAAACGAACAATTTGCACTTAAAGCGGGAATTCCAGAAGAACAAATGGGACTAGGCCATGCTTTTGAGATGGACCCATCTCTAGAAAATGGATTTTTATACGAATTAGCCCAAGCTCAAATGGCTCGAGAGATATTTCCCAATGCGCCATTAAAATATATGCCTCCTACTAAATATATGACTGGAAATATATTTATGGGCCATATACAGGATGCCCTATTTAATATGGTGGCCATAATGACAGGACAGGGAATCCAGTTACTAGGTATGTTGACAGAAGCTATTCATACCCCTCATCTCCATGATAGATACTTAGCCATAGAAAATGCCCAATATATATTCAACAATGCTAGGAATCTAGGAGATGAAATAAGTTTCAAAGAAGATGGAATAATTCAAAATAGAGCTCAAGAAGTATTAGAAAAAGCTGAGGAATTACTCAAGGAAATAGCAAATATAGGGCTATTTCAAACTATAGAACAAGGTAAATTTGGAGGAGTGAAAAGGTCTAGAACTGGAGGCAAAGGTTTAGAAGGGGTGGCTAAAAAAGGTAGTGCCTATTTTAATCCCTTCATCCAATTAATGGTTGGAGGTGATAGATAATGAGCCAAGTAGCAAAAGTTGATTTAACCAGAGTAAAACCCTATGGAGATACGCTAAACGATGGTATGGTACAGACTAGTTTTACTCTACCAATTCCCTATGGAGATGCAGCCAAGGAAGCAGCTAGATTATTAGCCAAAAAGATGGGACTAGAGGAGCCATCAGTAGTTTATTCCAAGGATTTAGGCATAGATTATACCTATTTTATAGTATATGGCAAATGTATTCATACTGTGGATTATACTAAGATAGAAGTTCCAAAAGTGGATATAGAGATAATGAGCAAAGAAGAAGTAGAACAATATATAAAGGATAATATAAAAAGAAATGTAGTCATAGTAGGAGCTTGTACTGGTACTGATGCCCATACTGTAGGAATAGATGCCATAATGAACATGAAAGGATATGCTGGACATTTTGGGCTAGAAAGATACGAGGGTATCGATGCTTACAACTTAGGGAGTCAAGTGCCCAATGAAGAATTAGTTGCAAAAGCCATAGAATTGGAAGCAGATGCTATACTAGTTTCCCAAGTAGTAACTCAAAAGGATGTCCATATTCCCAATCTAACGGAATTGGTAGAACTATTAGAAGCAGAAGGCATAAGGGATGATATAATTCTAGTCTGTGGTGGACCTAGAATATCCCATGAATTAGCTAAAGAACTAGGTTATGATGCAGGATTTGGTCCAGGAACCTTTGCTGAAGACGTAGCCACTTTTATTGTAATTGAGATTGTAAAGAGGAGATTGGTATAAACAAACCATTTATAATATATAAATATCCTTAAAACAACAAATTTAACGACCTTTTATTAATAATAACTTCCCCTTTAAGGTGCCAGGTAACTTAAAGGGGAAGTTATTATGTTAACTACCAAGTATTTCAATCCTTTTCATAGGCTTTAACAATCATAGGTATAAATATTAGTTGAATTATTATTCCAGGTAAAGCTGTCAGAAGCATGCCTTTTATATATATGCCTATGGGTGGCATAGGCAGTCCAAAGCCTTTTCCTAACAAAAGGACCATCAAAGCTGCTCCTAATCTACCTACTATCATACTTATAATCAAAGATGGGCACAAGGTCATTTTTATTTTCCTATACAATATCCCAGATATAAGTCCATACAATGCTAATTCCACAATCATTATCCAAAAAATTGGGACTGGTGGCATACCCGTTAGCATATGATTAATAATAGGAGAGATAATACCAAGGATAAATCCTAAAGCAGGGCCTATAGTTAATCCAGCAATTAAAATTGGAATATGCATAGGAAGGAAAATAGCCCCATTAATCCCACTCATATGCACTATTGTAGGAAGTATAATCGACAAGGCCAGCAATACCGCTGCTGTAACTAAATCCTTTGTACGAAATTTCATACTCTAACTCCTTTCACGATTCTTATAAATATTTAGGGAATAAGTCCCTATAGGCATTTGCTTTATTATTATACTACTATTTTGTACTTTTTCCAATATTAGAAATTTAGTTTTTAGGATAAAAACTTGCACAGAAACCCATATTGGTGTAGATTATTATTAGATAATATATTAATTTAAACAATTGGGACAATAGAAAGGGTTTTTTCCTGTCCCAAAACGGGGGAGAATAATATGCTATTTTCATTATTATTAATACTAAAAATACTATTATTTATGCATATAACTGATATTAGATACAATAGGGGTATTATACTTCTAATTAGTAGCTTAATAACCCTATTATTTTTCTCATGGATATATTTGAGCAATCATAAGAAGAAACAGACTATTGCTTTCTCTTTTTATAATATTGTATCAGCATTTATGTTTGTAGATGTAATGTACTATAGTTTTTTCAATTCATTACCTTCCATTACTATGTTAAAGCAGTTTAGCGAAGTAACGGCAGTAGGAGATAGTGTGATAGCTTTGTTATCCTTTAGGAATCTATTGTTTTTATTGGACATACCTTTTCTTAAAATATTTTCTAAAAAGAAGAAGACAAAATTAGCAGAAGAAAACAAAGTATACGATAAACATATACGATGGGGAGTCCCAGGAGGAATAGCTATAATACTGGTATTCATATTTGGTTATTTAATGTCCAACGATATGATGGCACCAGTTGCAAATCAAGAACTATACAGCTACCATATTAAGGATATAAAGGATGCCATAGTAGGGGAAAGTATAGTAGAGGGAAGGGGAATATTCACTCAAGAGGATTTAGAAGAACTTAGAGAGAGGACGAGCCTTAAGAAGGGAAAGCATACTGGCATAGGCAAAGGGAAAAATCTAATAGTTATCCAAGTAGAGGCCCTTCAGAATTTCCCATTAAATAGATTTTATGATGGGCAAGAAATAACTCCCAATTTGAACAAATTTATAGATGATAGTAGCACCATATATTTTGACAATTACTATCAACAAATTGGTAGAGGAAATACTGCTGATGCAGAATTTGTATCTAATAATTCCCTATATCCATCTATGGAAGACCCTACCTATAAACAGTACTATGGAAATACCTTTTATGGACTTCCCTGGATTTTAAGGGACAATGGATATACTGCATGGGTTTTTCATGGGTATAAAAAGGAATTTTGGAATAGGGAGAGGGCCTATCCCAATCAAGGATTTCAACGCTTTATATCGGAAGAGGACTACGATATAGTAGAATCCATAGGATTTGGGATAACCGACGAGGAATTTTTTAAGCAGAGTATAGACTACCTTAAGGAACTAGATAATATAGATGACAACCCCTTTTATGCTTTTATGATAACCTTGACTAGCCATACACCTTTTAAGATGCCTGAGGAATACAAAGAATTAGATATACGAGAAGAACATGTAAACACCATATTAGGAGACTACCTTCAATCCATCCACTATGCTGACAAAGCACTAGGGCAGTTTTTTGAAGCATTAAAGGAGGAAGGTCTATATGAGGATTCGGTAATAGCTCTATATGGAGATCACTTTGCCATAACTGGTCTTAATGACTTAGGAATAGAATTGATGACAGACTTTTTAGACCATCCCTATGATATAGATGAAATGTTTAAAATCCCCTTGTTAATTCATGTACCAGGGGAGAACATAAAGGAGACTGTATCTAAAATAGGTAGTCAACTAGATTTTTTACCTACTATATTAAATATTATGGGATACGAAAACGAAAAGGGAATAATGTTTGGTAGAGATCTATTAAACTATGAAGGGGAAAACTATGTAGCTCCCCAGACCTATGTATTAAAAGGTTCCTTTATAGATGATAATATAATATTCTATATGTCTAGAGATGGTATATTTGAAAACTGTACTGCTAAAGATAAAAGAACTAAAGAAAAAATAGATGTAACTCCTTTTAGGGAGAAATACGAGAGGATTATTGCCGATATAAATAAATCTGACTATGTACTGAAAAAAGATTTGATAAAATTACTCATAGAAAATGATGGCCATATAGATATGAAGGATTTAATGGCATTGGATATTCCTGACTACCATAAAATAGGGTATCTAAATTATGAATCCATAGAAAAACTAGACCAACTATATCAGAAAGGCTATAGATTATTAGCAGTAGATATAGAATGGTATCCAGATAAAAAGAAGATACTATTAGATGACGGAATATACAAAAGACCCATGAGGGAAGCTAGTTTTGAAGAATATCAACAAGTCTTATATCAATATAGGGAAGATCAAAATACATTAGAGGATTTAATTACCTGGATAAAAAAACATAAGGATACTCATATACTTCTTAGAAGCAAGGAACTAGATGAATCCATATTCTTAAGGGTAATAGAATATTATCCAGAGTTAAAAGATAGATTTATAGTAGAGATGAAAGACTTTGAACAGCATATAAAACTATCCAACAAAGCCTTCAAAAATATAATACTAAATATAGTAGATACAGAATATACTAATGAGGAAATATTAGACTTTTTAAATAGACACAATCTATATGGGGTTATAATGGACAAAAAACAATCCAGCACCCCATTATATAAGGATTTGAAAAAACTAGGTATAAATATATACAAAGTAGGACAGTAGGGAAGTTTTTTGTTCTACAAAGATAACATAAACTGGAGGACTTTACATGTTACTAACTATACTATTAACCCTAAAAACTTTATTATTCATGTATGTAACCAAGGTGAAGTACAATAGATTTATCATATTTTCCATAAGCATGTTGATTATATTGTTCTTCTTCACCTGGATATACTTTAGCAAAAATAAGAAAAAGCAAACTTTAGCCTTTGCTTTTTACAATACGGTATCAGCATTTATGTTTGCAGATGCTATGTACTATACCTACTTCAATGCTCTACCTTCTATAAAAATGTTGAAACAGTTAAATCAGGTAGCAGTAGTAGGAGATAGTGTAAAATCCATATTTACTTTTACCAATTTCCTATTTTTAATGGATATACCATTTTTGATGTTCTACTCCAAATGGAAGAAAGAGAAAATTAAAAAGGAAAACAAACAATACAATAAATCCATTAGATGGGGAGTGCCAGGATCCATTGCATTGGTATTGGTAATACTATTATCCTTTTTAAGTAGTGCGGAGCTATTTGGGCCAGTAACCAATCAAGAGCTATTTACCTATCATGCCAAGGATATTAAAAAAGCCATAGCAGGTGATGAGGAAATAGCTCAAGGAGTAGGAATGTTTACTCAAGAGGATTTGGAGGAGTTAAAAGATAGAACCTATTTAGAAGAAGGAAAATATACAGGTATAGGCAGAGGGAAAAACCTAATAGTAATTCAAGTAGAAGCATTACAAAACTTCGTTATAAATCTCCATTACGATGGGCAGGAGATAACGCCAAATTTAAACAGACTGATACAAGAACAAGGAACCTTATATTTTGATAAATATTTTCAACTAATAGGCAGAGGGAACACCGCCGATGCAGAATTTGTGTCCAACAACTCCCTATATCCATCAATGGACGAACCCACCTACTCCCAATACGAAGATAATACTTTCTATGGACTACCTTGGGTATTAAGGGATAATGGCTATACTGCCTGGGTATTCCATGGATATGAAAAGGAGTTTTGGAATAGGGAGAGGGCCTATCCTAATCAAGGATTTCAACGGTTTATATCTGAAGAGGATTTTGATTTGGTAGAGACCATAGGATTTGGAATTAGCGATGAGGAATTCTATAAACAGTCTATAAACTATCTAAAGGAATTGGATAGTATAGATGATAATCCCTTTTATGCATTTGTTATCAGCTTAACTAGCCACAATCCTTTCAATATGCCTGATAAATACAAAGAGTTAAAAATACGAAAAGAACATGAAGGTACTATATTTGGAGATTATCTTCAATCTATTCACTATGCTGACAAAGCATTGGGGAAATTTTTTGAAGCTCTAAAAGAAGAAGGACTATACGAAAACTCGGTAATAGCTTTGTATGGAGATCATTTTGCTATAAATAGTGCCCATAAAGAACCTCAAAAGATTATGACAGAATATCTAGGCTATACCTATGATTTAGATGATATGATGAATATCCCTTTAATAATTCACATACCAGGGGAAGATATAAATGAAACTATATCCAAGGTAGGAAGCCAATTGGACTTTATGCCCACCATATTAAATATAATGGGCTATCAAAACCAAAAGGGAATAATGTTTGGCAGGGATTTGGTAAACTATCAAGGGGAAAGTTTAGTAGCTCCTCAAACCTACGCACTAAAAGGTTCGGTAATAACCGATGAAATACTGCTGGAGATGTCTAGAGATGGCATATTTGAAAATAGTAGAGCTTATCGATTAGACAATAAGGAAGAAGTAGATGTAAATAAATATAGGCCCTACTATGAGAAAGCCATAGAGGAGATAAACAAATCAGATTTTATACTAAAGACCAATTTATTGAAGGAGCTAATAAAAGGGGATGGAGAAATAAATATAAACAAGCTAATGCCTACAGAAGTATTAGTGGATAAGACCATAAAAAAGACAGATAGCACCATAGACAATATAGAAAAATATTTTAAAGATGGCTATAAAACCATGATAGTAGATTTAAAACTAGACAAAGATGGAAATATTATAGTAGGAGAAGAACTTCCCTTTGAACAGTTTGTAAAATGGTTAACAGATAACAAAGGATTTTATATAGTAGGAAGAGCAGAAGAAAACAATACGGAAATATTTACAAAGATAGCAGAAAAATATAGATTAACAGATAGGATAATCCCAGAAATACATGAACTAAGCCAATACCATCCCTTGGCTTCAAAAAAATATAAGAACATAATACTAAATATGGGAAAAACAAATTATTCTGATGAACAAATACTAGAATTTACAGGAAGACATTCTCTATTTGCAGTAGCCATGGACAAGGATAGGGCAAAGACAAGCCTACCAAAACAACTAAAGGAAAAAGGCACCCTAACTTATGCCTTAGATATAAAAAATAAAAGAACAAGAAAAAACCTAGAAAAGAACGGAGTATTTGGTATATATGAATAATTAGGATAGTGGAGGACAGTGAATAGCCCTGTCCTATTAAATATTAAGGAGTGGCAAATATAATGTTAAAAAAATCCCTTGAAAACCTTCCTAAATTATTTAATTATGCAGATTTTTTTGTAGTTACTGATAAAGATGGATATATTGAATTTTATAAAGTATATAGGAGTCTTGGAAGTAAAATAGTTGAAGACCCAGTAGGACTTCATATACTAGAACTACACCAACATTTGAATGAAGAAACTTCTACCGTTATGAGAGTATTAAGAAGTGGTGAACCAATAATTAATGAAAAACAATATTTAAATATTTTTAAAGAAAGAACTGTAACTGTGTTGACTACTACTTTGCCTATTATGGCAGGAAATGAAGTAATAGGGGCTATTGATATTAATAGATATTTTGATATTGATTTAAGAAAAACTGATGAACACGATATTAAGAATAGCTTTAATTATAGTGATCTTTTTTTCACCATAGATGATATATTGACCAATAATTCTTCTATGATGGAAGTAAAAAACAAAGCCTTAAAAGCTGCTAAAACCAACTCCCCCGTTATGATATATGGAGAGACAGGCACAGGGAAAGATTTAATAGCTCAAGCAATACACAATCATAGTTTTAGAAAACATAATCCATTTATAGTTCAAAACTGTTCCGCTATACCTTTAACATTAGGTGAAAGTATCTTTTTTGGAACAACTAAGGGAAGTTTTACAGGTGCAGAAAACAAGATGGGGCTTTTTGAGATAGCAGATGGAGGTACATTAGTATTAGATGAGCTAAATTCCATGGATATCAATCTCCAATCTAAATTACTAAGAGCTACAGAGAGCAATATTATTAGAAGAATAGGTGGAGATAGTTTAATATATGTAGATGTAAGATTAATTTCTATATTAAATGAAGACCCTTATTTTGTTATGGAGCAGAATAAATTGAGAAGGGATTTATTCTATAGAATGGGGGTAGTATTAATCCATGTTCCCCCTTTAAGGGAAAGGAAGGAGGATATTCCTTTATTGGTCAATAGTTTTGTAGAAGAATATAATTTGAAAATGGATAAAAATATAAAAGGCGTAAGTAAGCAAGTTATGGACTTGTTTATGGAATACAGTTGGCCAGGTAATGTTAGAGAATTGAAACATGTTATTGAATCTGCATTTAATTTTGTTGAAGAGGAAATAATAGATGAAGAACAACTGCCCGATCATATAAAATATCAGTCGAATACTAAAAAAAGCACTATTAATATAGACGACAAATTCTGTTTAAATACGGCCCTTAAGGATTTTGAAATCAAATATATTAAATTAGCCCTTGAAAGTAGCCACACTTTAAATGAAGCAGCTAAGTTACTGCAAATTTCTAGGCAAACATTGAAATATAAGATGGACACCTATGGAATTGAAATTGAATAGAATTTAATAAAAACATAGAGGTATATGCAAAAAAAAATTTGCATATACCTCTTTTATTATAGTTTAATAAGCAAAGGATGGAATGAATAAATATATTAGTAAAGGAATAAAAACAATATCTATGTGATGATAACAGGGATGCATGATTTTAAAAATTTTTTTTAGAATTCCTATACAGTTGGCATAATTATTGCTATATTCTATATATAATAAATATTCAGAAAAATTATCTAAAAAACAATTGGGAGGTGATAATTAAGTATATAGTTAAGATGTTGTTTTATTATTGAAATTTAAAAAATAGGAGGGTTTTTATGGAAAATTTTGCAAATGCTATTATTAATTTTTCCAACTGGCTTTGGGGAATACCTATGTTGGTTATATTAGTCGGTGGAAGTCTTTTTTTAACTATTAAATTGGGGTTTTTTCAATTTAAGTATTTTCCCTTTGCAATGAGGGAAACTTTTGGGAAGATATTTGCAAAAGCAGAAGGAGAAGGGACCATATCTCCTTTCCAAGCGGCAACTGCAGCCTTAGCTTCAACTATTGGAGCTTCTAATATAGTTGGAGTACCTGTAGCTATTGCCTTTGGTGGTCCAGGTGCTGTTTTCTGGATGTGGGTTGTAGCTTTAATAGCTAGTGCAGCTAAATTTTCAGAAGTAGTATTAGGCATTAAATATAGGGAAAAGAATGAAGAGGGAGATTATGTAGGTGGTCCCATGTATTTCTTAAGTAAAGGCATTAAATCTGGATTAGGTAAAGCTTTGGGAATTATATTTTCATTCTTCTTAATGATTGAAATAATTCCTTCCATTGCAACTCAAGCTATTTCTGCAGTACAAACTGCTGAGACTATTAATATACCCAATTGGGTAACTGGCTCTGTTCTTGTTATTTTAGTTGGTTTGGTAGTATTTGGTGGTATCAAAAGAATTGCAAGCTTTACAGAAAAATTAGTTCCATTTATGGCGTTGTTATATGTAATAGGTGGTTTAATCATTATAATCATAAATATTGCAGAGCTACCAAAAGCCCTTGGTCTTATATTCAAACATGCTTTTACTCCAATTGCTGCTACAGGTGGAATTGCTGGAGCAGGAATAGCACAGGCCATTAGATGGGGTACTGCTAGGGGAGTATATTCAAATGAAGCAGGCATGGGTACTGCTCCAATAGCCCACTCTTCCGCTGTTACTGACCATCCTGTTCGTCAAGCTATGTGGGGTATATTTGAAATAGTAGTAGATACTCTAATAGTATGTACTATAACTGCATTGATTGTATTGGTTTCTGGGGTATATGAAATAGTTCCTGTTGATCAGGCTGCAAGTATGCCAGCAGTGGCTTTTCAACAATTATTAGGTAATACTTTAGGTGGGTGTATTGTTACTGTTAGCATATTATTATTCGTATTATCCACTATCATAGTTATCGCTTACTATGGGAAAACACAAGCGGAATTTTTATTTGGAGCTAAATTTTCAAATATAATGGTGGTCATATATTTAATTGCTATAGCTTTAGGGGTTTATGGTGGCATAGAATTTTTATATAATTTCTTAGATATACTATTGGCTACTATAATAATTCCAAATATGATAGGATTATTATTATTAAGTGATGAAGTTAAAGATTTGAAAGATGAATTTTTTAGTGATCCAAAATATTACAATCCTTCAAAATAACATAGATTGGGCGATTTTATTATCATCTTAGGAGGGAAAACATGAATAAAAATTTAAGCAAAAAAATTGAAAATCTTACATTGGAACTGGCAGAAATTCCTAGTGTAGTGGGAACAAAAGAAGAAAATAATGTAATAGAGAAAATTTATGGGAAATTTAAGGATATGGATTATTTTAAAAAACATCCTGAAATGGTAAAATATATCCCTGTGAAAGATGATCCCTTGGGAAGAAAAAGTGTAATGGCTATAGTAAAAGGTGAAAAAGCAAATAGCAAAAAAACCGTAATATTGATTGGACATACGGATACTGTAGGGACTTCTGATTACGGGATATTAAAAGATTATGCAACTAAACCTTTAGAATTAGCAGAAAAGTTAAAAGAAGTATCCCTTCCTGAAGAAGCTTTAAAGGATTTAGAATCGGGGGAATATCTATTTGGTAGAGGAATATTCGATATGAAATGTGGTGTAGCTACTTTAATGACTATAGTTGAATCCATTTCAGATGATGTAGAAAATTTTGAAGGTAATATTGTATTTGCTGCTGTATGTGATGAAGAGGGTAATTCAGGTGGTATGCTTTCAGTAGTGCCTGAACTAATAAAACTTCAAGAAAAAGAAGACTTTGAATACTTGGCAGTAATAGATATGGATTATAGTGCTCCTAGATATGATGGTGATAATACAAGGTATGTATATGTTGGAACTGTGGGAAAATTGATGCCTAGCTTCTATATAGTTGGTTCTGAAGCCCATGGGGGAGATCCGTTCAAGGGATTAGACCCTAATCATATATCCTCAGCTATAATAGAGGAAATCGATTTTAACACTAAATACTGTGATGAAGCAGAAGGAGAAGTTACAGTTCCTCCTATATCCTTAAGACAGCAGGATTTGAAACCTGAGTACTCGGTACAAACTGCTAAAACTAGCTATCTATACTTTAATTTTGGTACCCATAGTAGTACCCCAGACCAAATGATGGAGAGCGTAATAGATGGAGCTACTCTGGCATTTAAGAAGGTAGTAGATAATTTAAATACAGAGTATAGAAAGTATTGTCAAGCCAGTGGATTCCCTTATGAAAAATTACCTTGGGAACCAAGGGTTATGGCCTATGAAGAGCTGTATGAAAAAGTAAAAGAAGAAAAAGGCCAGGAAGTAGATAGGATGATGGATGAGTTAAGCAATAATTTATTAGAGGATCCTAATATAGATGAAAGGTTATTTGCTCTAAAAATGGTAGAAACCCTACACAATATGTGGTCTGACAAAAATCCAGTAGTAATAGTATATTTTTCACCACCTTATTATCCCCATATCTATGTAAAAGGGGAATCTCCATTGGAGGAAAAGTTATTAAATGTAGTAACTGAAGTAATAGAAGGGATGAATTCCGATTATGATATTGATATGAAAAAATTCTATCCCTATATATCCGATTTAAGTTATGCTGCAGCTCCTAGGGAAGAAAATGCGGTAGATTCATTAAAAAACAATATGCCTGGATTTGGAATTAAGTACAATTAACCCATTGAAGAGAAGCAAAAATTAAATCTTCCTGTAGTGAATATAGGTCCCTTTGGAAAGGATGCTCATAAGTTTACAGAAAGGTTGGAGAAGGATTATTCTTTCAATATTGCACCTAAGCTAGTATACGAAACAATAATTAATTTGTTGAACTAGGATGGGATAGTAGGACAAGGGGTTGGGACAAGGGGTCATGGGACAAGGGGTCAGACCCCTTGTCCCAAAAAAATGGGACACCGTGGGACACCGGGTCAGACCTCCTGTCCCATTTTTCTGTCCTATTCTTGTGCGAAATTAGGCAAAAAATGAGGACTTTTGTAGTAATATGTATTAACTTTACAGCAATTTAGACGATATATAACTATAAGGGGACTTATAACTTATAGAGGAGGAATCTATATGAAAATTAAAACGAAAATAATTTTATTTACATGTATTTTATGTATAGTAAGTATTTTTTCAGCAACAC
>JAAYFV010000198.1 GCA_012728075.1 Tissierellia bacterium | reverse complement strand
TATAAGATAGGGAATCTCAACTGTACCTATTTTAAAGGCCCCCTTTACTAGGGATACGTATCTATCATCTAAACCAGCAATTGGCTGAGCTCCTAAAGGTGGCCTATCTATGTATATTAATGCCATACCATAAGCTATTAATTGAGTCCCTAAGGTTATGATAAATGCATGTAATTTAAGTTTCGCTACTCCAAATCCATTTATAAGGGCAAATATGACGCCTATGGCAATAGCTACTAACAATGGAAGAATCAATGGCAGCTGTGGCAAATCTGGATACATCCTAGATGTATAATTTATATCCTGCAATAAAGAAGCAGAAACAATGCCAGCAAGGCCTAGTATTCTTCCAGCTGAAAGATCCGTCCCTTGAAGTACTATTAAACCTGCAACTCCCATGGCTAAAATTGCCCTTGTGGAAGCTTGACTTAATATATTAGTAAAATTCTTAATGGATATGAAGCTTGGATCGATTATTATGACTCCTATGATCATAATAAGTAATATTATATATAAAGCATAATTAAGTAATTCATCTGATATATTTGATTTGCTTTTATTAAGCCCTTTAGAAATTTCCTCGACCTTCTCTTTAGATTCTTTTTTCATTGAATTCACCCCTTGTATTTATAAATATTTTGCTGCTAAAGTCATTATCTTCTCTTGATCTAGTTTGTCAGCATCCTCTATACCCCCAATCCTACCATTTGACATAACCAATATCCTATCACATATACCCAAAAGTTCAGACATTTCAGATGAGACAAATATTACACCTTTACCTCTATTTGCAAGATCAATTATCAATTGGTATATTTCATATTTTGCACCTACATCAATACCTCTAGTAGGCTCATCCATCAATAGTACCTCAGGATCTGTAAGTAGCCACCTCCCTATGATAACCTTCTGTTGATTCCCTCCTGAAAGAGTTCCAATGGGAGTATTTTGACTTGGAGTTTTTACATTTAATCCTTCAATTACTTTGGAGGTATCTTCCTTCATCTTTTTTCCATCTAATACTCCAAAATTTGCATAATTATCTATATTAGCTATAACTGAATTAAATCTAACACTTAAACCTTCAAATATCCCTGTAGCCCTTCTTTCTTCTGTTAAAAGGGCAAATCCATTTTTTATAGCAGTAGCTGAATCTTTATTATCCACTAGTTTCCCGTGGAGAAGTATCTCCCCTTCTGAATGGGATGCTATCCCAAATATAGTTTCTAATAATTCTGTTCTTCTAGAACCAACTAATCCAGCAACCCCTAAAATTTCGCCTTTTCTTAACTCAAAGGATACGTTTTGTATTGAAGGTTGATATTTTCCTGTAAGGTTTTTTACTTCTAATATTACATCTTTTGGTTTGTTAGTCTTAGGTGGAAATCTATTAGTAAGTTCCCTTCCTACCATGAGGCTTATAATTTTATCTGTAGTCAAATCCTTTGCATTTTCTGTTGCTATCCATTGTCCATCTCTCATTACTGTAACTTCATCAGATATATTTAATATCTCCTCTATCTTATGAGATATATATATGATTCCACATCCCCTATCTCGTAATAATTTTATTATTTTAAATAGATGTTCAGTTTCCTGTTGTGTCAATGAAGATGTAGGCTCATCTAATACTAAGATTTTTGCATCATAAGATACAGCTTTTGCTATTTCCACCATTTGCCTCTGTGAAACAGACAAATCCCCTAACTTAACTCTAGGATCTATATTTATTCCTAAATCATCAAATATACTTTTAGTAAAATCATACATTTTCTTTTCGTCTACAACTATTCCCTTCCGTGGATATCGTCCTAACAGTATATTATCCATTATATTTCTCTGAAGAACTTGATTCAACTCCTGATGTACCATAGATACTCCATTTTCCAAAGCTGCTCTTGGATTTGAAAAAGATGTCTTTACCCCTTCTAAATATATTTCTCCACTATCCTCTTTATATATCCCAAAAAGACATTTCATCAATGTAGATTTTCCAGCCCCATTTTCACCTACTAATGCATGTACTGTTCCTCTTTTTACTCTAAAATTAACATTATCTAAAGCCTGTACACCAGGAAAGCTTTTCGAGATATTTCGCATCTCCAGTAAATATGTTTCACCTGACATATATATCACCATCTTTATATATACTTTAATATCTAATTATAGATTTTAGGGAAATCGCACAATCATGTGCGATTTCTCTAAAATTTCAATATAATCTATCCTTATTTATAAGGTTGATAAGGTATCCTTACAGAAATGCCTGTTTCATCGTATTCGTAGTCAGTTCCATCTAGAAAATCCTTACCCTTTGCTGCATTTACTACTAAAGCATATACTGCCTTTGCCATTCCTTCTCCATCTTGCTTTACGGTACCAGTCATTACACCTTTTTCAATTAAACTTTTAGCTTCATCTGTAGCATCCACACCAAATACTGGTATATATTTACCGCCATCACCTTTATTGTATCCGGCATTTTGTAGAGCTGATATTGCTCCTGAAGCCATGCCATCGTTATTAGCTATAACAAATTCGATCTTATCTTCATATTTTCCTAACCAAGATTCCATAGCTTGGTTTGCTTTCTCATTATCCCAATTGGCAACTTGTAGACCAATTTCCTCTGTTTTTATGCCTTTCTCATTTAAAGTCTTAACTGAATACTCCGTTCTAGCTATAGCCTCTGGATTGTCTGCATCTCCTTTAAGCATTACATATTGCATAATTCCATCGCCATTTCTATCATAATCTCCACTTTCCCAAACTTCTGCCATCATCTCTCGCTTGATTATTCCAGCTTCTTCTGGCTTGGTTCCTACAAATCTAGCTTTTTCATAAGTATTAAGCACTTCAGTATCCGGTTCTCTGTTAAAGAACACAACTGGAATATCAGCAGCCTTTGCCTTATCTATTACAGCACTAGCAGCTCCAATATCAACTATATTTACCACCAAAGCGTCTACGCCCTTTTCAATTAATATGTCAATTTGATCATTTTGCTTTGATTGGTCATTTTGAGAATCATTCATAAGTAGAGTTACTTCTGGATCCTTTTCACTTTCTGCTTCTAAAGCTTGTCTTACAGTAGAAATATAGGTATCATCGTATTTGTAGATTAGTACTCCTATTTTAAGCTTGTCCGATTCCTTAGATGAACATCCTGTCACAATGGTAGTTAATATGACAATTGTGAGTAATACTACTAAAGACTTTTTCAATTTAACCCCTCCTAATTTAATTTACTATAAGAAAATTCAAGCATTTGTTTAAGCCTATCTCATCTTTATCACTTCCCCATATGATTTAAAATTAGCCAAGCATCTATAGAAAACGTTTTCTATTAGTCCAATAAATTTTTGTTTAAAACCTTTTTGCAATATTTGATATGTAATATCCTTCTAAATATCTTATAGTAAACGTTTTCTATAGGCTCTTAAATGAATTATATCATAATTTTAATAAAATTCAATAAATTTTCAATTAATTTCTCTACCATTTTCACTTACTCTAACATCTTTTTATCTTCTCTGCCCTCTAAAAATTTTAACATGGATTATTTTGGGGAAAGTATAGATTTAATATATTTTTCAATTCTTTTTCAGATTTTAAAATTTGCAAATATAAATTTTTTGTTACCTTTAAAACCTCTCAGTTTTAGTATATAATACAAAATAAGAGTAGTATCAAAAAAGATATAAAATAAAAAATATTAGAAGAGAAAAACAAACAAATTAAAATAAAATATTTAAATATCAAAATTTGAGTATATAAATATATCTTTATATTTGACACTACGAAAATAAAAAATTGGAGGGATTCTATGAAAAAGATTTCTTTTATTACGATTGTTTTAGCTCTATCTCTTGTGTTCACTGCATGTAGCACTACAAATGAAACAAAACTTTATAATGCATTTTTGAAAACACAGGATATTACATCAATGGAAAGTGAAGGTGCAATAAATTTTTCCTTAGAACTTAAAGATTTTCCCAAAGAAACTCAAGAACAATTAGAAGAGATAAATAATTTACTTAAAAATTTAAAATTTAATTTTAACACTAAACAAAATATAAATAAAGATAAAACTAAATCTATGGTAGAAATGACTACTGCTATGGACTTTAACGGAATGAAAATGGATATGAATACTTGGGTAGATACAGATTTTTCAACTGATACACCTAAAATGATAGCTGTTTTAAAAATGCCACAAATATTAATGAATGAACTACCATCAGAAGATGGCAGCAACAAAGAGTATATATTATACGATTACATTAAAATGCTCAATTTGTCTCAAGAAGAGATTAACATGGAGGAATTAATAAAATCTAGTAAGGATATAAATGAAAAAGCAATAGAATTTATGAAAAATTATCATAAAGATTTTGATCCTGGATTCCAAATAGCTACATACAAAGGACAAAAAACCCAGGATAAAGATGTATTATCTATTTATGAAGTAAAACTAGATGATAAAAACTTTAAAAGTCTAATTAAATATATGGGCAATGATTCTATAGAAAATGAAAATAATATAAAATTCTTTGAAGAATATATGAAATTAGTATTAAATATTGCAGAAATCTCAGAAACTGAAAAAGTAGAAGCTTTAGCTGAATTAAATAATTTAAAGAAAAATTTACCAGAATTTAAAAATAAGTTTAATGAATTTATGGATACTTTAGAAGATGTGAAAATACTAGGAGACGAAGGTATTGTTATAGAATATGCAGTAAATAAAGATGGATATATAGTTGGAGAAAAGGGTAAAATAGCTATAGAACTTGATCTTAAAGCTTTAGGAAAAGTTTTTGAAGAAGAACTTTTAGTAGAAGACACAGGAAAGTTGAAATTAAATATAGATTTTAATACGAAAATTTCTAAAATAAATGAAAAAGTTGAAATTAATATGCCTAAAACAAATAAAGAAAATACAATAGATTTCAATGAGCTTTTAGAAACAAATGTTGAGCAAATAGAAGAAGCTGTTGAATAAAATTTTAACCGTCCCTTCGAATTTAGGGACGGTTTTCATATACTTAGGAAAATATAGTCTAAACAATTATCTACGATATTAATTTAATCCCATAAGCTATATTGCTCTTTGATCAACTCATATAATCCTGCATTTTTCAAAGTCTCAACTGGTGCTAAAAATGTTACCGTTACTGTCCCTGGAGCTCTACCAATTTCAATAGCACCATTTATAGTGGTTCTATTCATAACTTCTGGAACAGTCAATTGTAAAACTTGAGAGGCTCTTTCAAGGCCATTATTTATAGCTTCATTTAGGTTCACTCCTGTTCCAACAAAACTTATAGGGGCTGTTTCTTCTAATTTATCTACTCCCCATTTTTGGGCCAATTCCATTGCTGCTTTTCTTTCTTCTTTAGTTATAGGTTTTGCCAAGTATGGTAAATCTTCTTCTAAAGGAATAATTATAGGTCCATCTATATTTAAATTTTTTAATACCTTAACTTTTAAGGTAACAATTGCCGATACATCTGCTGTATGTCCTGCTATCTCTCCATCCCCTTGCATAGCGTGAGCATCCCCTACATAAACCCCTCCTCCTTTAACTTTTACTGGTGCAATTACTATGGCTCCTTCTCTGGTTTTATTAATATCCATGTGACCATCAGTCTTATGTTTTTTTAATTCGCTTTCGGGCATTGTATATTCATGGGAAGAATTTATTAAAAAGGAACCAAAATCTCCTGCATTATGAGAATCAGGAATAGCTCTTGAAGGAGTTGTACCTATTTGACCTAAAAACGGTTTTAATCTTGATATATTTCCTACAATATCATAAGGTGCAAAATTTACTATTGGGTTTTGAATTGAACTATCAGGAATGGCCATAAAATCCTTTGCTTTTTTTGCAGCTTTATATGCACCTTCTCTACCTAATGTTACTCCTATTCTCCTATTTTCATCAAATGCTATAGTATATCCATGGTTAAATTTAAAGGGTGAAATTTCTGCACCACAATTTTCACATTTAACCGATTCTTCTCCTATTCCTTCTAATTTTGTTACAGGATTAATAGTCCCACAATTGGAGCATTTTGCGTCTATAAAAGGATCACTATTAAAATTTTCCTCTATAGTTTTATCATTTCCAGAAGCTACAACAGACGAGGTCACTACTATTGATTCAATATATATAGCTATTGCATCTCCTACTTCTGCCCCTTCTACAAATACAGGTACTGTTACTTCATGTCCCCCTTTTAATTCTGGTGTTATCATAGGTCCCCAACAACCTGGTGCAGTATTAGCCACAATAGTTCCTCCATCTTTAACTGGACCTAGCATATCCTTATTTGGGTCAAGAATACCATCTGTAAGTTTATTAACAAAAACAGTTTGCTTTGCCAAAGTTAACCCTCCTTTGCAATTGTTGTTAAATATATACTCTTAATTAATATATACCCTACACCAGTATTATTTAACATTTCAAGTTGAAGGAAATATATTGTGATCAGAGAAAATATCTAATACATCCCTAGAAAGTGCAAATCCTGTACCTGCTGAAGGTACAAAGGAACCAGCAAAATTTCTAACTACAAGCATTCTATAGTGATTTTCTGCAAACTCATCATCAATACAATAGATAAAGTATTAAAAAAACACTTCACAGGCAAATTCACCTATAAAGTGTTTTTAAATATCATTTTGCTCCCTTGAATTCCCCTTATTTCAACATATTGTTTTCAAGGGTAATCAGCTTTTCATAAGTTAGTTTGTATCTACTTTGTTTTCAAGTCTGACTATATCCTATATTACTTCTTTAAACCCTTCTGTATATTTAT
>JAAYFV010000197.1 GCA_012728075.1 Tissierellia bacterium | reverse complement strand
CTTGGATCAAATATCTTAAGCAAACTTCCTGCATTCCAAAATAACAATTGTTGGAAAATAATAACCAATATAATTGAAGAAAATAGGGTTTGTTCTACAATTCTCTTTAGCTTATTATAATTTTTTGCACCATAGGATTGAGCTACAAATACCGATGTACCTGTAGCCACCCCCTTAAATATAGCCCAAATTATATTAAAAATAATATTACTTATGCCTATAGCTCCCACTGCTAAAGGGCTAATCCTTCCTACCATGGCCATGGAAACAATTCCCGCAGTCATTTGCAATATGTTTTCTAAGGTTATAGGTAATATCATGGAAAGTATTTTATTTCTTATTATTTTATCTTCGACGTTCTTAGTATTTCTTCTCATAAACTATACCTACTCCTATACTAAAAACTCTATAGCTTTTAATACTTCCATATAATCCTTAGATATAAATCTTATTGCTTTTGGTCCTATTTGTTCTACATTTGGGTAAGAAGATTTCCTATATGCAATAGCATGTTCTTTATATTTAATTTCAAGTTCAAACTCCCTTGGTAACTCTATATTGCAAAGGTAAAAATTTCTTTTCAGGCTTTTTTCTACTCCATTTTTTATAAGATCTATAGCCAACTGTGGATGAATATTTATTGTTGAATTTCCTATACCCTCTTTTACCGGTATGGTCATAATATGTTCATTTATCCTCTTAGCTTCATCACAAATTCCCAAATCCCCAGACAAAAATACTACTGGTACTTTGAAATAATTAGCTATGTAGGCATGTATTAAAAATTCGCTTATAATCTCTCCATTAAGTTTTATATAATCAAATTGTGTACTCATAGTATGGGATAATGGATTGGTATTGGTTCCTCCAGATGAATGGTATCCCACAAATATTACTGCATCAAAGGTTTCATTTAATTCCTGTACCATAGAAAATATATGACCACTCCATCCTCTAATCAACTTGGTATTTTTAGGTAATAGGTTGTGATCTATATTTCTTCCACTATCATGGGCATCTTTTATCCAGATTTCATCTGCTCCTCCATTGATAGCTCCTTCACAGGCAGCTTTTACTTCTAAAGTCATCTGATGAGCAAAATCCTTATGATCTGCTTTGGGCTTTTCCGTCTCATCCCAATGGGTAACCCCTGTTACCCCTTCTATATCAGCACTAATATATACTTTCATACCATCCCTCCTGTTTATATTGTTTCTCATTTTAATTATAACAGTATTTGGGGAAGTTTTGATATAAAAATATTTGTTTTAGTTCTATTTTTAAGTTTTTTTACTTGCCCTTGATTGATATAAAACAAAAAATATAATAATATATAGTTAAGCAATTTATAAGTGCTTATTTACTTATATAGTGGCAAATAAAAAGGGTATAATAAAATTTATTATAAGGAGGAATAAACTTTGGAATTTGTAAAAGTCTCAAGATTAGTAAAATCTGAAGATTTAAATCATCACGGAACCCTATTTGCTGGTAGAATGGCAGAATGGTTCGTAGAAGCTTGTTTTATCTGTGGTGCAAAATATACAAAAAAACCAGAAAATATCGTTTGTGTCAATATTCATGGACTCACTTTTACTGAACCAGGAAATGAAGGAGATATAATAAATTTAGAAACACGATTTGCAAAGGTTGGAAGAACAAGTTTCACCGTATATGGTAAAATAACTAAAAACGATTCAAATAAAATTCTTTCAGATGGTTTTATAACATTTGTATTTGTCGATGAGAATGGAAAAGCAATCCCTCATAATATCGTATTGGATGAACCTATTGATGAAGAAGATAGAAAAATACGAGAAAGAGCATTAAAACTAAATAAATAGGAGTGATTTTAATGGATATAATAGTAGATGCTTTTATAGAAATACCCAAAGGCAGTAGCAATAAATATGAATATGACCAAGAAAGAAAGGTTTTTGTCTTAGATAGAGCATTATTTTCCCCAATGTTTTATCCTGCGGATTATGGATTTATCCCTAATACTTTAGCAGAAGACGGTGACCCTATAGATATAATGGTACTCATGGCTAACCCCACCTTCCCAGGATGTATGATAAAATGTAGAGTAATAGGGATGTTCTTGATGGAAGATGAAAAAGGGAAAGATGAAAAAATAATAGCCGTTCCTTTAGGCGATCCCAGGTATGAAGAGATAAAAACCATTGAAGATATGGGTTCCCATATGAAAAAAGAATTTGAACATTTCTTTTCCGAATATAAACAGCTAGAGGGAAAAGAAGTACATGTTAGAGGATGGGCAGATGTAGAGGAAGCTCATAGAGCTATAGAAAAAGCAAAGGAAAATTATAATAAGTAATATTTAGCAGGATAGAAAAATCTATCCTGCTTTCCTTTTATAGATAATATTCTTTCAAAAAATCTACTATATCCTTAGCCTTTGGTGGACAGCCAGAAAGGCTTTTTTCAAAACCTTTAGTACATATACCTATGCCTAAACCATCACCTTCTTTGTTCTTATACCCTTGTCCTATGTGTATTTTTTCATCTATACTATCAAGATATCCCCTATCCTTCAATCTATCCAATGCATGGATCAAACTACCATAACAAGCAGAACAAGCCATGTCCTCCTCCACATAGCTAGCCAGCTCTTCAACTAGTCTAGTCTTAGTTATGGTCATAGGAGAAGTATCCTTATTTAATTCCTTTATATTGCTATCTAATAGTCTACTACTACCTACTCCTATATCTTCTGCTATTTCTATATAGGGAATCTCCTCTACACCATATCCCAATAGCTGAGCTACATAGCTATCTATTAATACTGGATCTTTCCCTACTATTACCCTATTCATCTGAACAGGATTTCCCCCTTCTTCGAAGTTTAAATCCCCTATGATTCCATCAACAACTATTAAATCCTGTTTCAATATTCTATTTAAATAAGCAATTGGTTTATGAAGCCCCATAGTATGGAATCGTCTTTTTTCTTTATTAGGTATACAGCCTTTCAAATTTTTTAATGCACAAGTAATATTGGTTTGACAATGGCCCTTTAATACAGGCATATTGATTAGATAATCCACATCCATAGCCCTATTGCATACAGACAGAGTAACACCTTCTACCTGATAATCCCTATATCCATCTTTTTGAAGATCCACTAAGGGGATATTATATTTTTGAGACAATTTTTCATACCCACATACTTTATAAGCCAAGGAAGTCCTATCCCCTACCCAAGATCCTTCCAGTATTATTATATTATCGTATCCATTGGATTTAAGGTATTCTATTACACCTTCTACTAATTCTGGAGAAGTAGTAGCCCCTAATTCCGCCGGTTTAGCAACTACTAGATTGGGCTTAATCCCTATCAATGAATCCTTATTCGGTATATCCTTTGCTATATTCAATTGGTTTAAAATCTTTTGAACCATATGTTTAGGATCATCTCCGTACATTACAAATAATAAGTCTTTAGTCATTAATATTTCCTCCTTATGAGAATAGATAGGAATAATATTATTTTATCATTCCAGTATACTAAATTGTCTTATAATCAAATTCTTCAACAAAATATACAATCCATAGGAAGAGATTATATATATTAATCCCATAATACCATATATAGCAAGTATATTAACCCCTGTTTTAAACAATTTATATACTAAAAATCCCACTCCCCCCAGGTAAAGAGCGCCTATTCCCATGGCAATCAATACATTTAGATTTTGTTTCATAGCCTTTTGAGGATTATCCCAATCTAATAATGGTCTAAATATGTCTATAACCATCCCTAATTCCGTCATAGCTACACTGCCAAGTAAGCCTAAAGTGGTAATCCAAAATATATTTTCAAAATCAATATTGATTATAAATGCTAGACTGGCAAGTAAAGATATAATTCCTATGATTTGAACAAATAAGGAGGATAGTATCCTTCCAAAAATCTGATCCCTTGCCTTTATGGGCATTACCCTTTGAATCCAAAAACTTTTCCCTTCCCTAGAAAAAGTAGTACATCCTACACAGTTCATCACTCCAAACATGGTGATGATTCCAATTCCTACTAGACTGACTATATGTGAATTGCCTTCTGTTAACATACTTAATGCACCTAAAACCTCCTTGCCATTCATAGTAGTGGATATGACCATTACCAAAGGAAGTATTAATACCCCTAGTACGGAATTTAGTAAATATACAGGGGTTCTTAGAAGAATTTTTATTTCCTTTAATCCTATGGATAAAAATGGTAGAGAGCTTCTACTCAAATCCTCGATTTTAACTTTTTTATGTTTACCAGTGGTAGCTACTTCTAATCCACCAATCAATCCTTCAAAGAATAATTTTTCGCTTAATTGAATCATAATCCAAAATACTGCTATAGAAGTTCCTACAAATAGTAATAAATTGAATACTCCGCCTACACTAGAATAATTACCTAAGGATAGAGCCGCCCACAGGCTAGGAGGAAATACTAATCCTAGTTTTCTTACTAATACATTGGAATCCTGGGCCATTTCTAAAAAGAAGTCTTCTCCTTTAAGTACGGATTGTTGAGCAATTGATTGAATTTTGAACTGAAAGCCTAGCAGAGCTATTAATAGGATAATATATCCTACCACTCTCAATAAATCCTTTCTTCCCTTTATATTGGTGTATTTCATAAATAGCATTACTATTATAGAAGCCAATGCTAAAGGTATTATCGGAAGAAATATTATCAGTATAAATGAATATATCCAGTAGAGTAGGCCTTCTTTTCCCCTTGTTCCATATATTATTATAAAAGGCAATATGATGGGTAAAGATGTCAAATATTCGTTTACCATCAATGTAACAAACTTAGCTCCAACAATATCCTTTGGCCTTAAGGGTAGAGGAACCAGTACATTTAAATCATTGGAAAAATAATATTTAGACATGACATATAAAAACCCAAATAATAATACTATCAATTGAGCATATATGAAGCCATTTAAAAGAAACATGGTTTTTTGACCTATACCTATATAAGCTTCATATATCTTAACAAGTCCAGATACTATCATAATATAAGTAGGTATAAGGGATAGTAGAGCAATAGCTATTAAGATGGTCTGTAATCTATCCCTTTTATTATTAAACTTGTATTGTAAAGCCGAAAGTCCATAGGTAATATTTAAATCTGTTTTAATCAAAGAAATTATTTTTTTCATCATTCTGTCAGCTCCAAGAATATTTTTTCTAAAGATTCCCTTTCTTCTGCATGACTACGTAGTTCATCCATAGTGCCTAAAGCTATTATTCTTCCTTTATTTATGATGGCTATTCTATCGCTTAATTTTTCCGCTACTTCTAATACATGGGTAGAGAAGAACACAGTCTTCCCTTCATCACATCTTTCTCTCATAATTTCTTTTAGCTGAAAGGAGGATTTAGGATCTAATCCTACCATAGGTTCATCTAGTATAAATAGATTAGGCTCATGAAGCAATGCAGAGATAAGAACTAATTTTTGCTTCATACCGTGAGAATAACTCCCTATTATATCCCCTACTGCATTTTTAAGATTAAAGATTTCTAAGTATTTTTCCATTCTTTCTTGCCTTATATCCTTAGGTATTTCATACATATCTGCTATAAAATTAAGATATTCTATCCCCTTTAGCTTATCATATATCTCTGGACTATCTGGAACATAGGATATCTGACTTTTAGCTTCAATAGGGTTTTTCCAAACATTTATTCCATTGATAAATACCCTTCCACTATCAGGTTTTAACAATCCAACTATCATCTTTATGGTAGTAGTCTTTCCTGCTCCATATGGTCCCAAGAATCCAAATATCTCACCAGGTGCAATATCTAAGTTTACACTATCAACTGCTTTAACTGTTCCTTTGCTATAGGTTTTAGATAAATTTTGCAATTTTAGCAATCCTTTTCCCTCCTTATATATTTAGTAGCCTTTGTATTATACATAGCCATCATAATTATATTGGTAATAGGTATTAATATGAGTACAAATATAAAATAATCCCCCATAAAATTAGAAACTATTCCTATTAAGGAATTCAAAGTCCCCCATAATATAAATATCTTCCCACAAATACTGTTATAAGCCTTTTTATCTATTATATCGGCCTCTGTCAATCTATTAGTATTAGCATATAGATTAGCAACCCTTGGATTTTTAGCAATTAAATAGTATATTCCCATTATTATAAAATATCCGCCAAATAATAACATAAGTACACAGAACAAAAACATACTATCTCTCCTTCTTTCCGACTATTTAATCAGTATAAATGTTAAAACTATTATTATGATGGGAAGTACTAATAGGAAAAGTCCCAGTAGTCTTCCTGCATTAACTGTCCAACCTATTCCAAAACGCTTTTCTACAAATACAGATGAATCTTCTGGATTATAATATATGGTATTACCAAGTTTCCACATTTCATCATCATCTTTTTTATATATAACTTCCCCACTATTTTTTTCTTTTAATTTTATCTTTTCTCCTCCTTGACCTAATTTCATACTCAATACCAATCCACCAATAATTGAAAAAGCTAGTATAATCCAATTTAAAATATCTACTGCTCTAGTGGTTTCAAATACTATGCCATAAGTAAGTAGACTCAATATGCTAAATTCTACTGTAACTAATATTAGAAGTATTAAAAGATATATAGACCAAGCTTTCTTAAAAATAATGCTTCTTTTCAAAGATTCTTCTGGATTATTTGGATCTATCTGTTGCTTTGTATTTTTTATCATCCAATATATAAAATAAAACATACATACCATTCCCAGTTGGATAAACGGTAATAAAAGCACTACTCCATAAGATTTATCACGATAAGTAGTAATCTCCCCTTGAAAATTCCAATGAATGGGAATTTTACTCGGTAAAGAAGGATATATAATAAAAGCTAATATGAAATTAAACAATGTAATCCCTAAAGGAATTAAAAACCAAAGAGGAGATATATTCCCTACCTTAGATTTATCCCTACTGTATTTCATATCTACCACAACTATTTTTCTACCAAGTTTATCCCATCCCCTTTCCTTCTTCAACTTTTTAGCCTTGTAATTATATTTTAAATAGATGAAAAACAATATCCCTATATAAGAGAACATTAATATAGTCTGTAATTTAGGGCTTTTTGAAATATATAATAAATAAGAAACTACTATTAGAGCTGGTACTCCTATGATTAAATTATCCTTTTTATAACCTTTGTACATAAGCTTGATATCTTTATCCTCTAGTTTATTCGTTGGTATTGAAACTCCAAACAATATATTTTTCCTAATTAATTTAGGCATAAGCATTTGAAGTATAAGTAGTATTAAAAGTGTCGAAGTATATATTATCATTAAATATACTCTTTCAGTCATATTTTTCCCCCCCTTGTTTATTTTCCAATCTATCATAAATATCTTCACAAAGCTTTAAAAACTCTTCCTTTGATATTCCCCTACAGTAAGAATTAGCTATTATATATTCCAATTCAGAATAAAGGTTATTAATATACTCTTCATCTACCATAGGCATAATATCCTTTACCATTGCCCCTTTTCTTCTATCTATTGCTAAATATCCTTCTTCTTTTAATATATTGTATGTTTTGTTTACTGTATGAAGATTTATTCCAATATCCTCTGCTAGTTGTCTGACTGAAGGCAATTGTTCTCCTTTTTCCAAATCACCTTTAGCAATCCCTTTTATTATCTGTCGCCTCAATTGTTCATATATGGGCATATCCGATTCAAAATCTATTTTTATAAACATGATAATCTCCCTTTCTACTTGTTATATATATTATATAACAGATATATGTAGTTTTCAATGATAATTTTTTGAAAATTATATTATACATTTAATCTCTAGTAAATATAACCTTATCCTTTATCCTATATTAAACCCTAGTATAAGATAATAATTAGCATTATATATTTCAAATAGTTTAAAGGTTTGATAATTATTTCACAAATGTCTGAAGATAAATATATATTAGAATTTTGTGATAAATTCTGTTATAATAGAAAATATAAATAAATGGATTATTTTAAAGGGGGAAAATAGCAAATGAAAAAAATTAGCTTCAAAGAAATTCTAATTATAGGACTTGCGCTATTTGCTATGTTCTTTGGTGCAGGAAACTTGATATTTCCACCTTCTATTGGTTTAATAGCAGGAGAAAAATGGAAAGCTGCTCTGTTGGGATTTTCTTTAACTGGTATAGGCCTACCTATACTTGGAGTACTAGCTGTAACTGTTTCAGGAGGGTCTATTCAAAGTTTGTTGAATAAAGTAGGACCTAAATTTGCTACATTTTTTAGTACTTTAATAATTATATTAATAGGTCCACTATTAGCAATACCTAGAACAGGGGCAACTGCATTTGAACTAGGAATAAAACCTTTGTTCCCATCAGTTCATCCAATATTAGGTTCTGTCATATTTTTTGGTTTAACTCTATTATTCACGATCAAATCTTCTGACATTATAGATGTCATTGGTAAATTTTTAACACCTATACTTTTAACCATGATATCAGCTATAATAATTAAAGGAATTTTAACTCCAATTGGAATGCCTGTAAATACTCAAATAGCTAAACCTTTCTCTATAGGCTTTGAAAATGGATATCAAACCATGGACTTGCTTGCAGCAGTAGTATTTGGCAGCATAATAGCCGATGATATTAAAAACAAAGGTATAATAAGTAAAAAAGAACAATTCAAAACCGTTGCACAAACAGGCCTTATTGCTGGTGTTGGATTAGGCATTGTATATGGAGGTTTATTATATTTAGGAGCTACAGGTAGTTCTGTTTTCACACAAGGAATGGAAAAAGTATCCTTAACAACCAATATAATAAATATTTTAATGGGTAGTTTTGGTGAAATAATATTAAGTCTTTGTGTTTATTCAGCATGTATAACTACATCTATTGGACTTACTGCTACTGTAGGTCAATTCTTCAATGACTTAAGCAATGATAAAATAAGTTACAAAACAATTGTAATAATATCCACTCTAATAAGTATAGTTATTTCTAATATTGGTGTAGAAAACATTGTAACTTTTGCAGACCCTATTTTAAAAATAGTATATCCAATAGCTATAGTATTGGTAATTATAAATGTTTTTGATAATTTAATTGAAAATAAGAAAATCTATATTGGTGCTACCATTGGAACCTTTTGTGTAAGTTTAATAGATGGATTATCCGCTATGGGTGTAAATACATCTGTTGTAGGGGATTTTGTACAAAATCTTCCTTTAGCCGATAGTGGTCTTGGTTGGTTATTCCCTGCTATTTTAGGAATATTATTAACACACCTAATTAGTCAAATAAAAGAAAAGGCTTTCACAGCATAAATGGAGTTTTCCGCTCTACCACATTAGGAGGTTAATAAATTGAATTTGAATTCATTAGCACCTAATTTAGATCTTATTGCTAATATAATAAAATGGTATATACAAAAATATGGTCTTCTTAGTTATACTATAATCATAGTTGGAAGTATCTACTTTATTTGTATAAAAGCCCTTCTAATAAATATAAGGAATAAGCAATATGATAGGGTGCTTATGATAATTATACTTATGTTAATAGTATTAGGTGGACTTATAGGATTTGGAATTGAAAGTTCCTTAAATTGACTTATGATATTTTATCAAAAAATACCATAAGTCAATTTAGTTTTTTATTTCAAGTATATTCTTAATTCTACTAACCTATAATGCTTTTTCCCTATTCTCAAAAAAGTAATCATTAATATCATAAAAATCTTTCCAACTTATATAATCTATACCATTTTCAATACAATATTCTTCTAAATAATCCTTAGCAAATAATATATCTGCTTCTTTTGCTACATTCTTGTCTGTAGAACCATCCCCAATAAAAATTATCTTCCTATATTTTTTCCTATATCTGTTTAAAATTTCCACCTTGCAATCTATATAATCTTCTTTATGAATTGCATGAATTAGATGCTTTTCATCATAAAATTCTACCTCAATATTTCCATCATTGAAAATCAACTTATTAGCATATATAGGTATATTTTCAAAACCATGTTTTTTCATAAAAGGTTTTATACCATTTATAAATCCTCCACTTACTATTGCAAATGGAATATTGTATTTCTGTAAATTGTTATAAAATGTTCTAAATCCATTTTGTAATTGCACTTCAGTAAGAATATAATTTAAATAATCCTTTTCCATCATACTTATACTTTTGAATTCCAATTTGCATAGAGTTTTTAAATCAATTTCTTCGTTATAATACTTCCTTCTAATTTTATTTATATAATTCTCTTCCCCATATTTATCAAATAATCTAACATTAGTATCAAAAGTAGTTATTGTCCCATCAAAATCACATAAAACAATTGCATTGCTTAAATCATTTATTATATTCAAAATTACCTCCTAATTAAGTTCTAAAGTTTAAAAAATAAATATTTATTAATCATGTATCAGGTTATAATAATTTTTGCTATTTGTCAATTTAAGAGGTTGTGTTTCCTTATATGTTAGGTTATTGTCGTATAGAAAAATAATATATAATGGAATTACGACAATAACCTAAGGAGAATGATTATTTCTAAAAAAAGAGCCTATTCCAAAGAATTTAAGGCATCTGTATTAGAGAAATTAGAACCCCCAACAAATGATACCCCTACAAGTCTTTCGAGAGAATTAAATATACCTAGAACTACTATATATCAATGGATTCGAAAAACAATCAGAATAAGAAAAATTCATATAATAACCCTACAAATAAATGGACTTATGAAGAAGAAAAAAAAATTTATGTTTCAATTCCTTATAGGTAGACTTTCAACTTTACTTACCATCTTTTTAGGCATAAAAAAAGCATCTACTAAATAGTAAGTGCTTAGTTTATTTTAACTTACATTTTCCATTTATGCCCACAATTCAAGCATTTTATAAAACCTTTGTATTTTTTGCTTGTTACTGCTCCAACTGCCCCACCTAAAGGACTGAACAATGCTGTACCTACTACTGCCCTACCTAAGCTTAATCTTTTTCTTCTCTCTATATACTGAATAGAAGTGCTTTTACATTTAGGACAATAAGCTATCCCTTCTATATCCATTTGTTTCTTTTTGTATTTGTTTTCTTTTTTCATTTCTTTTATTCTATTTTTATATTCTTGCTTTTCTATTTTCTTTTGTTTTTTTCTTTGCTCCGATTTTTCCATTTCATTTTCTACTTGTTTGTTAAAATCTTCTTTAAACTTCTCCCAGAAACTCATAACTCCCACCTCCATACTATATCTTGTTAGGGTTTCAGTTCCTTATAGGTAGACTATCAACTGACATCTTCTTTGATGTTTGCTTCTACTGATTTGTTTCAATTCCTTATAGGTAGACTATCAACACTAACCTTCTTAGGAGTTCTTTTTCTATTTTGTCTATGTTTCAATTCCTTATAGGTAGACTATCAACGTAGCATTTGGACAAGTTAAAGAATTTATCAGTATAGCGTTTCAATTCCTTATAGGTAGACTATCAACAATCAAATATAAAAAATATGTAAAAATTATTGGCTGGTTTCAATTCCTTATAGGTAGACTATCAACCTTTATCAGTATCAGCTTTAAGTTCTTTAATTGGTAAGTTTCAATTCCTTATAGGTAGACTATCAACTCCTTCTTTTATTGCATCCTGGTATATACCTTTTTCGTTTCAATTCCTTATAGGTAGACTATCAACTTATCTTTGTCTTTTCGCCTATTCTTGCAGATCCAGGGTTTCAATTCCTTATAGGT
>JAAYFV010000196.1 GCA_012728075.1 Tissierellia bacterium | reverse complement strand
GCAATATTCATTTGTCGCTCATAATTCCACGAAAATTCCATTCCCAAACTACCAGAATTCAAAGCCATTTTTTTTAAATCTTTTTTATTAATCATATCTTCATTATTTTTGTTAGAAATCGTCATCTTCCATACCTCCCATCTTTTGGACTATTTTGGGATTTAAAAAATCAAATTTAATCAATATAAGAATCACTCCTAATATTGCAACACCTAAAACTGGAATATCCAAATAAGCTGCCAAAACGAAGCCCAAAATATAATATGGTGCTAATTCTTTTGTTAATATCATACGCATTAACATCGCAAAACCAAATGCAGGTAATAGTCCTGCCGCCGCAGACATACCCTGTGTTAATACTTCTGGAATTATATCTAAGATAATCGCTACTTTCGATGCACCTAATTTAAAGGCTAGAAAGACAAGTAAGAATCTTGTCAAACATATTATAAAACCCATTAAGTAATGAATAAATGTGATGCCTTTCGTATTGCCCTTTTCTGCTAAACTATCTACCATTCTTAACATAAATGGATATACTACAGCTTGAATAAAATTTTCAATTGCTAAAGAAAGTAATGCAACTGGAAGAGCTAATGCAATAGCTGTTTCCACTCCTTGACCTGAAGTAATAGCAAAAGCTGTACCTAAAACTCCTCCTACAATAACATCTGGAGGAATATATGCTCCTACAGAAATAGCACCAAGAAACATTAATTCAAGATTTGCTCCAATTATTAAACCTTGCTGTAAATCACCTAGTACAAGCCCAGCTAATGGTCCCAAGATAATTGGTCTAAATAGATATAATGTACCCATTTGATAATCAAAAGAACCAAATGCAGCTATTAAACCAAGCAAAATAGCTTTTGATAATTGACTCATATTTTTTTCCCCCTATATAATACATCTTGTAAATATATTTTGCTTTCTGTTGGAAGCTGTCTAATTTCTATCTCGATTCCTTTTCCCACAAGTTCTTTAAAAATTTTTAATTCTTCATCTGTTACATAAACAGCTTTCCCTAACTGTTTTGTTTCTCCTTTATTTATCACACCTCCTAAATTAATGCTTTTTACTTGTGGACAATTTTCAGCTAATTTCCTTGCATCTTCTATATTTTGAACAATTATTAAAAGATTATATTTATCAGTCACACCACTATTAATTGAATCTATTGAATCATCGATTCCTTTAATAACTAATTTTACTCCTTGTGGTTTAGCTAACTTTAAAGTAGTCTTCCAAATTTCATCTTTAATAACTGAATCGTTTGCAATTAATATGCAATCAGCCTCAACTGCTCTTGTCCAAGAAAAAGCTACTTGTCCATGCAACAACCTATGATCTACTCTAAGTAGTTTAATCACCTTAACCACTCCTTTATAATAAGACTTTATTATATGCTACTAAGTTTAAAAGTTTAATTATTGCCCTTTCAAAATTTAAATATAATACAAACAACTATATAACAACCTTTTTTATCTTCTCTTTAGCGACTTAAACATCTCAATAGACTTTTTATCTGCTTTGAAAGGCTCTTTAAAATATCTAGATGAAGCAAACTCAAAAGAAAGATAACCTTGATAATCATTTTTTTGAAAAGCACTTATATCCTCTAACATATTTCTTGTGCCATCACCCCAAGCAAGATGCCCTGTTGGATTACCATCTACAAAATGGCAATGTATTATTTCTTTTTTAAAGCAATTAAAATACTCATCAATTGTTTCTCCTGCACCTGCACATGCTCCTAAATCTATGCATACTTTTAAATTATTATTTCCTACTTCAGATAACATATTATAAAGAGATTTTATGCTATTAACAATTAACG
>JAAYFV010000195.1 GCA_012728075.1 Tissierellia bacterium | reverse complement strand
TTTAATATATCTGAAACGTATTTAGGAGGAAATTCTTCTATATCTCGTCCATAATATATGGTACGCCCATCGGTTTGCTCATATAGCTGTAAAAGAGTTCGACCCAAGGTGGATTTACCACAACCACTTTCACCTACTAGACCTAAAGTCTCTCCTTCGTATATATCTAAGCTTATATCATCATTAGCTCTAACATATAGTTGTTCCTTGTCGAATATGGACTTTTTCTTTAAAGGGAAATACTTTTTTAGATTTTCAACTCGAATTAATACTTTTTTATCTGTGGTATATTTAGCCATTGGATCTCACTCCTTTCTCTGGATAGAAACAAAGTATTTCATGGCCTTTTGTTACCTCTATTGGTTCTGGTTCCTCATTGTGGCATCTATCCGTAGAATATTTACATCTAGGTGCAAATTTGCAACCCTTTGGTAAGTTTAAAGGATGGGGTACAGAACCTGGTATAGCTTCAAGCCGAACTCCTGCTGGCGTATCTAATCTTGGGATAGATACCAATAAACCTTCCGTATAGGGGTGGGAGTAGGCAGTCTTAGGATCGAATATGGTTCTAGCCGATGCCTTTTCTACTATTTGTCCACAATACATAACCACCACATCGTCTGCCATTTGATTGATAACTCCCAAATCATGAGTAATAAACAGTATGGAAGTGTTTATATTTTCCTTTAACTCGTTCATCAGCTTCAGTATTTGCGCTTGTATTGTAACATCTAGGGCTGTAGTAGGTTCGTCTGCAATTAAAAGTTTTGGTACACATGCTAGAGCCATGGCTATCATAACCCTCTGTCTCATACCTCCTGAAAGCTGATGGGGATACTGTCTTGTAACTTCTTCAGGATTAGGTATTTTAACGAGGGATAGCATCTCTACCACTTTGTCTGCAGCTTCTGCCTCTGTCATACCTTGGTGTACGATGAAAGGTTCTGAAACTTGCTTTTCTACTGTAAATACAGGATTCAACGAAGTCATAGGTTCTTGAAAAATAACGGATATATCATTGCCCCTAATATGGGTCATCTCTTTGATTGGCACATCTATCAGATTCCTTCCATCAAACATTATTTCACCATCGGCTATATATCCATTTTTATCCAAAAGCTTTATGATACTCATAGCAGAAACGGTCTTACCACTACCGCTTTCTCCTACTATCCCAAGGGTTTTTCCCGCTTCCACTGAATAAGAAGCACCATTTACAGCTTTTACGGTTCCCCTTTTTGTTTTAAAATAAGTATGCAAATTATTGACTTCTAACAATGCCATAACTCTTCCTCCTAACGTTCTTGAGTTTTTGGATCTACTGCGTCACGTAATCCGTCGCCTATCGTATTAATGGAAACAACACTAACACTTAGTATGATGGAAGCAAATACCCATCTCCACCAGTAGTTTTGAATAACCACACTGTTGTTTGCTCCATAAAGCATATTACCCCAAGTTGGGTAGGGAGCTTGTACTCCAAATCCTAAATAGGATAAACTAGCTTCAGTCAATATACTACTTGCAAAGGATAGGGTTGTGGATACTATAATAGCAGAAAACACATTAGGTAAAATATGTCTAAATATAATCTTCCACTCTTTAACTCCAAGGGCTCTAGCTGCTAATACATATTCCTGTTCTCGAATCGATAGTATTTGTGCTCTAACCAATCTCTGTAGACCTGTCCAAGATAATATTCCCAATATGAACATGATTAAGAAGATCCTTTGTCGTGGTGACATAGAATGCCCTATTAGAGCAGACAATATCATCGCTAATGGTAAAAATGGCAAGGAAGCTACCATCTCTGCAATTCTCTGCAACACTATATCCACTCTTCCACCAAAATATCCTGATATTCCACCAACGATTATTCCAATAATAGTAGATATAACTACGGAAATAGCACCAATAAATAGGGATAATCTTGCACCATTTAACAATCTATTAAATATATCCCTTCCTAGTTCATCGCTACCTAATAGATAACCTTTTAATCCCCAAGTTAGGATATCTCCTTGACTTGTTACAGCATAGTTTTGATAAAATCCCGTATAGTAGCTTTCTATATCGGCAGAAGCCACTGAATCTGGTACAGTAGATTGCTTATAGGTGTTGTCTCCCCAGGATACAATCTGACCATCTTCTGTCATTGCAGTATAGTGGTATCTACCACCTTGAAGGGATACTATTTTACTATCCGTTTCTGGTATATTCCCTTCTCCTTTTTTAGCTGAAATGTTTCCCCAAACGAATACCTGCCCTTCTTCATTTACTGCAGCTACTGTAGCAGCTGTAGCTGCTAAATCTACTATATTGCCCATATCCTCAGGTATTCTTGAATAAGCAGTATTTTGACTTCCCAAATAAACTACTTCCCCATCAAAGGTTAGTCCTAGTACTGCATCTGAAGTAACTACTACCTTTTGTAGTTGCCCCTGATAGGGATGAAATAAGTCTATATCGTTATTCATATAATTGCCAAAATAGTACATATGGCCATCTTCTGTTAATACTATGGAGTTTTGATATCCTGCTACTATATCAGATATATTGGTTAATCCAATTACCTCATCGGGTATATCCGTCTGCCTTTGACGGCCATTTCCCCAAGCAAATAGTTGACCCTCGTCATTTAATGCTAATATATGATCATACCCAGCAGCTAGTTTCACTATATTTCCCATATCTTTAGGAACTCTTCTTAAGTCTATGGTATCGGTAATCTTAGTCTTCCCCCATATATATAGTTTTCCATCGGTAGAAGCAGCTACACTATACTTAGGTCCTGTAGATATGTCTTGAACTTTTCCCTCTAATGCACTAGGATATTTCATTAAGTTTCGACCTGGAGGTATATGTTGCTGACTTACTTCTGAGAAGGATAAATCTATCGGGTTAACCAATGGGCCAATTACGGAAACAATTACTATTATTATAAATATTATTAAAGCTGTCATAGCAACCTTATCGCTTTTAAAAGAAGACCATATAATCTGTCCTGGACTTTCAATCTCTTCTTCTACTCCCTCATTTTGTAACATCTCTTCTTCCATAACAGTCATCTTTTTCTTGCCACCGAATAGATTAATAAAGAGAAGGTGTAGAAAAGATTTTTTCTTTTTATCTTTTTGGGTTTTGTTATTATCATTTTTATTGTTATCAGCTTTTACAGTCATTTAGATTACCTCCTCCTTTTATTGATCTACCTTAACACGGGGATCCACGAAACCATAGGTAATATCCGTAATTAGATAGCTTACCAATGTAATTACTATATAGAACATCTGTATAGCTAATGCTACGTTCCAGTCCTGCTTATGCAATGCATCTATATAGAATTTCCCCATACCATGTAAATTAAACATGGACTCAGTAATTATTGAACCAGAGAATACGCTAGCAATCCAGCCAATAATCAGTGTTATTACTGGTAGTAGAGCATTTCTCCATGCATGAGAATAGATAACAACCTTTTCTTCCAATCCCTTTGCCCTGGCGGTCTTTATATAGTCCATGCTTAAAGCATCAATCATGGCTGCTCTAACATGCCTTGTAACACCAGCAAGGGAGCCTATGATCAATATTATCAAAGGCAGTGCTAAGTGGTGCATAGTGTCCAAAAAGGCTTGGAAGGCTGTCCCCTTGAAATTAGGTGTTCGCATGCCACTCACTGGGAACCACCTTAGTTTTACCGCAAATATGAATATGAATATCAATGCAATTATAAATACTGGTAAACTATAACCTATTACCGTTAGTACCTGTATAGTCTTATCAAAAGCAGAATTTTGTTTTATAGCACATTTAATGCCTAAAGGTATAGTTATTAAAAGTACTGCTGCTACTACGAATACGTTTAAAAATATAGTGTTTCTTAGTGGAGCTTTTATTACCTCTGTAACTGGTTGCTTATAAGCATAGGATTGTCCTAAATCTCCCTCTAAGGTATTTTTTAGCCATTTACCATATCTTTTAATTAGTGGATCGTCTAAGCCTAATCTTTCCCGGGCTTGTTGATATCTGTATAGATATTCCTCAGGGGTAAGCAGTTCTTTCATCGCTTCTACTTCTGCTCTAGCAGGATCTCCAGGTACTAGATTGAACAAGAAAAACAATACAAAAGTCATTATAAAAGCTACAAATATCATATATAAAATTCTTTTAGCAATATATTTAGCCATATTATTACCTGCCTTATCCTAAATTTTTTTATAGTATTATTCTAACCATAAAGTATTACAAAGGACGATTTTAATATACTAATGTATTAGCCTAATAAAATTTGCTATTTACGAAGAATAGGGTAATTAATTACCCTATTCTTCGTAAAATATTATTGTATTGTATATACTATTCAGTTACATATGCATAGAGGATTGTATCCGTTATACGTGCTAAGTCGGTTCTTTGGTAGTTTTGTATCCTATCATTATAGAAGTCATGGTATATATTGGAGTATAGTGGTATATCTGGCAGTAGTTCGTTCCATCTTGTTATGAAGTCAACAAATCCAGCCTTGTAGCCTTCTCTATCCTCTGGATCCCTCTTTACCATGTCTTGAGCAAGTCTTTCTAATTCCTCATCTAGTATACGGTTGGTGTTTGCACCTTGTTTTACTAGATCAGGATCTGTTGTATATG
>JAAYFV010000194.1 GCA_012728075.1 Tissierellia bacterium | reverse complement strand
AATTGAAATCTTCTTCCTCAAAATAGCTTTCCAATTCCTCTTTACTATCTGCAAGATTTACCACAGTTTTTATACCTGCTTCTTTAGCTAAAGCATCTGCATACGCAGCACGGCCTAATTCATTATTGACTGGACTGCTGCTTCTATAGTATACACCAGGAGCAATATTGCCAGTAGTTACATTACGGAAATTAGCAAATATTACATCAGAAGCATAGTCTTCACGATTATTGCTCCGATCTAATTGACGAATTTCCCATTCTGTTAGATATCCACCTTTTTCTTTTAATTCAAAGCTAACTTTATCTCCTTCTTTTACCTTATATGTTTCAGCAAAGTTGCCCATATTAATAGCTATAATTATATTTCTTATACCTGTACCATTTGGTCCACGTACTAATTCACTACCATTGTCTACATCACTATAAGCAGTAACAAAAGGTGCTTCTATTTCATGTTCACCAATTTTTACTATTAAATTATCCCCAAATTCAAATCCTGCATTTAATAAATTTTGAACTCGTAGATCCAGGGTAATATTGCCATACTTATCTACAACTGTTACAACGCCAGAAGTGCTAGCAGTAAGTAGTTTAGGTAAATCATAATGGATTCTAGCTAGTTCTGAACGCTTTGCTATAGCATCAGCATCGATTAAAACTCCATCTTTACCTTTAATTATGCCTGTCCCTAATAGATATTTCATAATTGGTATAGCTGTCTCAGGCAACTTTTCTCCATCACTATAATATTCGAGACTTCCTCCTAAAGTAGATATATCCTTATATTTCATATACTTGTATAAAGCTTCAAACATTTCTAGACGGCTAACAGCTTCTTCTCCATTAAATTCTTCACCATCATAGATACCTACTTCTTTGCACCAATCTAGTGCTTCCTCTAATGTACCAGAACCTTTTTCACTATTATAAAAAGACTGATATAACGTGGCACGAGTAAGCTCACCATTTGGATCAAATTTGTCTTCGGATACGTTTTCCATTAATTTATTTGTTAAAACGTATTCCACTGCATCGGTATACCACTTGCCTTCCTTTACATCTGAAGGTAAATGCCCCTCAGCAAAGGCTCCTACACCTAAAGATATAGTTAAAACAAGTACAAGAAAACAAGAAACAATTCTAAAACTTCTCTTCATTAAACTCCCACCCTTCCTGTATTATATGCTTTGATATAATTTTATCATAAGAATGACTCTATTTCAATGAAAGGGAACCCTCTCTCCAGAAGTAGAAGAACATATAATATACTTAATGAGATTACAATAAAAGAGTAATGGATGGGCTATTAATCCATCCCCACATATATTCCTATCCCTAATACAATACTAATTATTAATCCTAGAAAATTATCCCCTAGTAAATTAAAACTTACCCACACAGCTATAGCCATAATAATAGCTCTTAATATGAATTTTATTAAACTTTTCCAATTTTTATGGATATCTATAACTTTCATTTTATTATTTAATCCTGTTATCAACAGGATTGTTACTAATGTTGTGGAGATACTGGTGGCTAAAGCTATGCCAGCTGTACCCATATACTCGGATAATACTATACTAAGTATTATATTTATGATAACCCCCAAAATTGCATGTATAGTAGGGGTCAATGAATCATGCATAGCATAGTGGATCTTTGTAAGTATGAGCACAAAAGCCATACTTCCTAGACCTAGTGCATAGTAAGTTAAGGCCTTAGCTGTCATATGAGTAGCTTCAGGACCAAAGGCCCCTCTTTGGAAGAATAGCCTTACTATAGGTTCTGATAATAGAACTAATATTAAGGTCGCTGGCACTATTATATTTAGTATCCAGCCCATACCCTTTTTCATAGTATTCTTTAAAGATTCCACATCTTCCCCATGATATTCCTGGGATATTATAGGAAATAATACCGTAACGATAGCAGTAACAAATATGCCTAATACCAACTGAATTATATCGTTAGCATAGTTCAACCAAGATATACTACCTGCTGACAAGCTAGAAGCTACAGTTTTATCTACTATTATATTAATTCTATTTATAGATAAGGCTAGTAGTATAGGCAGCATAACTATGAGCATTTCCTTTAAATATACATCTTTAATATCCAACTTCTTTTCATATCTATAACCCATATTCTTGGAAGCAGGTATTACGGAAAACAACTGGGATAAGGATGCTAGTATTCCTGCTACCATCAATCCATAAGTTCCATATTGATTGAATAATACCAAATATATAATATACACTATATTATAATAAACCCATGATTTAGCCCCAGCTTTAAACCCATGATTACTCTGGAGATATGCTACAAATACAGATCTTATCATTATAAGAGATATAATATGCAAACCTACCCTCATAAGCTTCACAGCTAAATGAAACTCTTCTCCTCTAAATCCTTTAGCCATTATTCTAATGATAATCGGAGATAAAAACCAACCTAATATCATCAATATCAAGGAAGTCAGCATGATTATATGGAGTAAATTGTTTACATAACCTATCTTCTTTTCCTTTCCTTCCTTAGTTTCGATTTTTAATAGCACTGGAACCATACTAGTACTAATACCTTCCCCTAATATTTCTGCCAGTAGAGTAGCCCCAGTAAAAGCAATAAAATATGCATCAGTTCTAAAGCAACAACCTATCTTCGATGCTATTAATATCTCCTTAATAAACCCTAGTATCTTACTTACTATACCAAATATTATAATAGTCCATACAGATTTTATCGCTTTATCCCTTATAGACCCCATAAACATCCCTCCGGTTTCTCCATCCTATTTATTGTACCCTAGAATAGATTAGTAAAACAAAACCGAGCTAGGGTATAACCCTAACTCAGTTTCCAGCTATTGTTAAGCTATCTATTTTAATTGATGGGGAGCCAAAGTAATTGCTTCCTGGGAAGGAAAATCTAGTATCCTTTCCCAAAGCCTTTATATCTTTTAAAATTTTATAGAAATTATCCTGAAAAACATAAAATTAAGTAATAAAAGTATATGAAATATTTTATAGTTTATATTGCAAATCTCTTTTTGATATAGCATATAAGGTAATAGTAGAACAATAAAGGTACCTAAATTTGGGTACCTTTATAATCTATTTCTTAAATATTCTCTTGAGCCAAGATATAAATCCTTTCTCTTCTTTTATATTTTCATCAATTTCTAGTTTCTCTACCTCTTCTACTCCTTTTACTCCTTCAGTCTTCATGATGAACTTTAGACTTCCTTCCATATCCTCGGATAGGCCTGAGAAGGATTGATTATCTTTGGATAGCCTAACCAATTCGTCCTTTATATCTATTACCTTTGAAACATCCATATCTGCATCCTTTACTTCATCCCACATCTTGTTTATACCTTCATCTTGGAACTTGTTCATACCTTCTTTTAATTCCTTTGATCCTTCAGTAAGCTTGTGACTACCCTCTTTTAACTTTCCGCCACCTTCAGCTAGTTGTCCCGCTCCTTTAGATAGTTCCTCGATACCGCCGTAAAGTTTATCAGCACCAGTGTTCAATTCTCCTAGTCCATTAGTTAGCTCCTTGGTTCCTTGGGATAATCCCTTTGAACCTTCTACAAACCTCCCTGCTCCTTCATTGGCCTTTTGGGCGTTTTCATTTATTGTATTAGCTCCTTGTTGTAGTCCAGCACTGCCTTCTACTAATTGGCTAGAAGCTCCCTTTAATCCTTCCGTTCCTTGGGCCAACTCTTCTAAGCCGCTAGAGATCTTTTTTTGACCTACATTTACATTTTCAATGCCTTGAGCTAATTCTTTAGAGGCTCCTTCTGCTTGTAATAGACCTTCCTCTAATTGGTCTAAGGCCAATACCAACTGTTGATTAGAGCTCTCAAGGCCTTCTAAAGCTGTCCTCTGTTGGCCCAAAACTTCCTTCATGGTTTGAGTTACGGCATTGCCTCCAGGGAAGTTTTCAATGGAAGAAGCTATTTTATCCAGCCCATCTACACTCTTTAACAATAGTTCTACTACTTTTCCTTCTTTTTCTTTTCCAGCTTTAATTTTCTTTACCGCTTCTAAGCTTTTACCTAATCCTTCGCTTAAACTATCCTGTCCATTTTTAATGGTTTCAGTACCTTGGATTAACTCTTTCATTCCTCCGCTTAGGGCTTTGGTGCTTTCAGGGATCTTATCTACTCCTTCAGCTACTTGAGCTGCTCCTTGAGAGAATTCCATAGCTTTATTGCTAAATTCTACTGTACCATTACCTAGGCCTACAAATCCTTCCCCTAGTTGATTAGCTGATTTGGACAAAGCATTAGCCCCTTCGTCTATTTTTTTACTGCCTTCATAGGTTTTATTTAATCCTTCCTTCAATCTTGTGGACCCCTCTAGTAGGGTATCGGAACCAAATTTTATCTTGTCTACTCCTTGAACAAACTCATCTAATCCCTTATCCAACTCTACTTGACCTTCATATAGTTTCTGAGTTGCCTCGGTTAACTTTTCACTGGCTTCTTTTATCTTATCTACTCCATCTATCAGCTCATCTAAATCCTTCGCATCATCTAATGCGTCTATTTCTGGTATTTGTGATGTAGCTGTAAATACTATAGGCTTCATCTCGAAATTTTCCACATCTGCTACAATTTCTAGATGTTCTTCTAATTCTAGCTTATCGCTATCTATCCCTAAACTATCCTTAAGGCCAGGTAAGGATATAAAAGTGATTATTTGATTGCTACCGTCGGATACTATTTTCCCCGTATTTACCTTTACATTTTTAAACTTATCCATAGGTAGATCTACTACTGTAGCTACTATATAGGGAGCATAGGCAGTCTTGGTTTCACCTTTTTTTAAATGTATTGAATGTTTATCCTTGTTTTGAATGTCTATGCTAATCTTTATTTCTCCTGACTCTCCCACTATGTCCTCAGGCCTTACTTCTTTTCCATCCAAATAATATTTAATACTTGGCTTTAAAGGTATTTGTTTTTTTACTTTTCCTTGGTAATAAATGTCCTCATTATCTGTTTCCCATATTAGTTTCCCATCTTCCACCTTTGGCATTTCTTCACCTTTAATATTTACTACATCTTCAAGTATGGTTTTGTCCTCTATACTATTTAAAGGTGCATCGGAATGAATCCATATGCTGGATATCTTCTCTATATCTTCACCACTATTGTCCAAATTCACATAGACTGTCTCTTCTTTTTTAACTATCCCTTCCCCAAATACTAAATTTGATGATACAAGGGTTATGATCATTGCCATAGCAAGTATTTTAGATATTGTTCTATTTGCTTTCATATGCAATCCTTCCTTTCTCAGCTTTGTCTTTTCTTTCTTTGCTCCAATTTTTAGTTGTAACCCTTATGAAGCTTTCTGTAGCTATTAGCACTCCTGGTAATATGAATAGGATTACTCCCGTAGATATCAATGCCCCTCTAGCTATCATAGTCGATAAACTCTTTACCAACTCCATCTCAGAGATAATTGCTACCCCAATGGTAGACCCAAAGAAGGCTAATCCACTGGTAATAATAGATTTAGCTGATTCCCTAACGGAGATTTCCATAGCTGTAAATTTATCATGACCATTCTTTATCTCTTCTCTAAATCTAGTAGTCAACAGTATGGCATAGTCTACCGTAGCTCCTAATTGGATAGAACCTATTACTATACTAGCTATGAAAGGTATGGAATTTCCCATATAATATGGGATTCCCATATTGATAAATATGGCCAAGGTAATAGCTAGTATTAAAAATATAGGTATGGATATAGAAGTAAATACCAAAAGTATTATGGCAAATACTGCTACATTGGATATAGTACTTACCCTTTTGAAATCCCTATCTGCAATGCCTATTAAATCCTTAGTCAATACTCCTTCTCCTGTAACTATACCATCTTTGTCGTATTTCTTAACTATCCTTTCTATTTCTCCTATTTGAGCATTTTCCTCATCGGTAGCTGCCTTGAACTCGGAGTTTATGATTATCTGTTTGTAGTCTCCCTGCTCAAATCTATCCTTTATGGCTTCTGGTATGAAATTTTCTGGTATACTTGGCCCAATTAACTTTTGATAGGACAGTACATTCTCTATTCCTTCTAGATTTTCAATCTCCCCTATCATCTGCTTTATCTCATAATTTGGTACATCCTTTGATAGGATTACCATATGGGTTGTCATCATATCGTACTCATCTTTTAACTTCCTAAAGGCCACTATGGACTCCATATCATCAGGTAAGGATTCATCTAAGTTGTAGTATACTTCGTTGTTCCTTTGTCCATAGAAAACTGGTAGAAATATAAGTATTCCAATTACTATGAACAACCTATAGTGTTTAGTAACCAATTTTCCTAGCCCATTGAATTCTGGCAATATGGTACCATGGCTGAAACGGTTAATCAGTTTATCAAATACTAGTATTAAAGCTGGCAATACTGTTAGTACAGATAAAACTCCAAATACTACTCCTTTAGCCATTACCAAACCTATATCCTTACCTATGGTCAACTCCATGAAGGCTATGGCTAAAAATCCTGCAATAGTAGTTAAGGAACTACCCACTATGGAAGAAGCTGTCGCTGCTATAGCATAGCCCATAGCTTCTTCTTTGTTATCCTGCTTTTCACATTCCTCCTCATATCTATGAAGTAGGAATATGGAATAATCTAGGGTAACTCCTAGCTGCAATACCGCTGCTAAGGATTTGGTTATATAGGATATATCTCCTAGTAGCATATTGGTTCCAAAATTATATAGTATGGCATAACCTATACTTATGAGTATAATAAAAGGTACTATGGTAGATTCCAATGTCAACATTAGTATTATAGTTGCCAATACCACTGCTAGGGCCACATATATAGGAGTCTGTTTATCAGCTAAATCCTTTGTATCCTTAAGCACCGCTGCCATACCGCTTAAGAAGGACTGTTTATCCAATACACCTCTTATATCCACTATAGCCTGTTGAGTTATTGGAGAAGAGGATTCATTGGCAAATTTTATCATCACCAATGTGGAATCCTCCCTATAGAACATCTCCTTTAGCTCCTCTGGTAGCATATCCTTTGGGATACTAATATCCAAAAAATCATCTACCCATACTACGCTTTCCACTCCTTCTATTTGGATAATCTTATCCTTTATCTTTACTACATCCTTCGGTTCTATATTTTCTATAACTAACATGCCTGTAGCAGAGCTGTTGAATATATCATTTAGTATCTCCTGACCCTTTACCGATTCCAAATCCTTTGGTAAATAAGTAAGTATATCGTAGTTAACCTTAGTCATAGCTGTCCCATATAAGGAAGGCAACAATAGTAATGTGGCTATTGTCAAAACCATTTTTCTATGTTTTGCTATAAATAAGCCAAATTTATTCATTAAATCATCTCCTAAATCATCTTCTTAATAGTTTTAAATAGAATAGGTTTCATCTCATCTATATTGGCAGGTTCATTTAGTATTATGCAACTATAGCATACGGAACCCGTCAATTCCACTATCATAAATAGTATCTTTTCTACCTCTTCTTTAGGTATAGAGGAATCTTCATATCCTCTTTCAAACATATTGTATATTTCATGTATCTCTTCATAGTCCTTGTAAGCTTTCCTAAAGGTCCCCCAGGATAAATTCTTGTAAATCAACTTCAATAGCAGCTTATCCTCTTTAAAGTATTCGATTATATAATCTACGAAACTTAAAAGTTCCTCCTCAAAGGTATCAAAGCTATTTAACCTAGTATTTTTGACTGCCTCACACAGCACATGGGCAGACTTGTTCAAAACTATTCGGTCTAAAAGATCGTATTTATCCTTAAAATACAAATAAAAAGTCCCCTTAGCTACTCCAGCCTTTTTAACTATATCACTTATGGCTGTATCATGGATTCCTTTAGTAATAAATAGATCGTAAGCGGCCTCGTAGAGGGAGTTTTCCTTTTTCTTTTTATTTATCTCAACCTTAGATACCATCTACCTACCTCCTTCAGATAAAATAAAAATGACCAATGGTCAATTTGGTAAGTATTATTATAATACTAAAATGACCATTGGTCAAGTTTTTTATCCAAAAACTTTTATTTATTTTTTCCTGCATGGATTATCTTAAGTATATAACATATTTCATCATCGGATATCTGTATATTATATATGTCCTCTATCGTCTTTAAAGCATCTCTTATAATTAAAAACTCATCATAGCATCTCTTTTTATATTCCTCTACCTTTTCAAACTTCGCCTTATTTCCCATAATTACCCTTTCAATCATAATCCCTATATGGGTGATTAGATTGATAGTGGCTGCTTCATTGTTAAAATAATATGCAAATTGTTCTGTTCCTATTAATATATCTATTAATTGTTTTATATATTCTACCGCTTTTTTAGGATTAATAAATAAACAAAAATCTTCAAGTATTTCCTGGGCTACGTTATAAACATTATCCTTATCTTTAGTATCTATATTTTCCGATTTGATGAATTTAAAAAATCTCTGTTTGGACACTTCGTCAAATAGCTCTTCTAGAGAAAAATAGGGCACATCTATATCTGGTTGAATATTCCCTACACAGGCAATAATATTATATTCTTTTTTTACCTTTTCAAACTCTTCTGTATGATTTTGAACTTCTGAGTAATTAAAAGGGAAAATGCTAATATCCTCTTCCAATTCTTCCATGGCACTATTCACCATCCTAGCTAACATAAGACTAGTTCCTTTCCCTGTAGCACATACAGTTATTATAGCTTTTTTCTTCTGTTTTATCTCCAATTCATTATTATTTACCAAACTATTATATATTTCATCTATACTCTCTTCTTTGTAGGTAACCCTTCTTAATACTTCTAAAACTAATGGCGTGGATACGTTTTCAATAGTTCTTGTAATAATTCCTGTCTCCTCTGTAATCCTATCTCCAAAATTTTTTAAAGATCCCATATCCACCAATATGATAACACCTTTGCCTTTATCAATTGCTTTTACAGTAGTTAAAGCCTTTGTATAAGTTTTTTCTACACTCTCCTCTAAAGGCATATCTATAGCTTTAACATAATTTGAATTAAGTAATCTATTACATACATTAGCCATGCTACTGGCAGTACTATCACCATGAGCTATTACCAGTATACCAATCTTATCTCTTTCCTTACGCTCTAGTTTATTGTTAGCTAATAATATAGTAATAAAGCCCTTTTCATCGTTGGGAATTTCCAAATTAAATTTTTCACTTATTTTTTCCACTATTACCGATGCAGTTTTATATTCTTTTTTATAGGCTTTTTTAATAGTGGATAGTTCTTGGTTTATAATGGGTTTATTTTTTTTCACTCTTTCAATAAGAGCATTTATATGAAAAGCTAATACAAATAATATCTTACTGTCAAATTCCGTATCTAAGGCTTTTGAAGCATAGGTAACTAGTTCATAGGTAAAATCTACTATTTCAACATCTAATAATTTATATAGTTCTCGAATATTAAACTTATTTGTATCTATGGTATTTATAAAACTTTCAAAGTATTCATCCATCTCTTGGGTAATTGCCTTTTCAATCTCCTCATCAGACATACCCTGTTCCCTTAAATTGTTCAATTCATCATATATTCTGTCATATATGCTTTTATTAGTATATTCTACTGTTTTTCCCCTATCCTTATTAGGATATATTATTATGTCATCATTAAATATATTTAAATACTTTTGTATACTCCTATCTAGACTGCTCATTCTAAATACCGCATCTTTCGCATCTTGGGGTAGCATACTAAATTCTATCTTTAAATCTTCATTGTTTTGCAAATACCTTAAAAAAGATTTAGCACATAAAAGTCTAATATCAGATTTCAATTGTCCAATATTTCCCTTACAATCATATAGTACTAGAGCTTTTAATACTTCTGGACATATTATAATCCGTTTGTCTATTCTCAAAGCTTCTTCTACAAACAACTCTTGAACCAACTCTACTTTTTCTTCCACGCTTTTCTCCTTAAGGGAAGGCAAAGTTATAATTACAGGTATTCGCCTTAGGAAAGTCTTTAACAATGACTTTTGAGGGTCTTCTGTTGTAGCACCTATTATCAATAAATTACTCTTTCTAGTTACCGAAGCTTCTCCTAATCTATAATATTCTCCCTTATCCATTAAGAAAAACAACATCTCCTGCCCATCAGGTGGCAATCTATGAATCTCATCAAGAAACAATATTCCCCCATCTGCCTTACCCACCAATCCTATTTTATCTGTATCTGCACCAGTAAAAGAACCTTTTACATGACCAAACAGCTGGGATAGTAATAACTGAGGATTATTATAGTAATCAGCACAATTAAAGGAAACAAAGGGAAATTTATCTTCATCCTTGCCTTTTTTTAAACTAGCATACTCATACATTACTTTAGCAAACATAGTTTTCCCTACTCCACTAGGTCCGATGATCAAGGTGTGTAGTCCATTAGGAGGATACATTATAGCTGCCTTTGCTTGCTCTATCTGATTTCTTAAACTCTTATCATATCCTACTAGAGCTTTAAAGGGATCTTCTACTTTTTTTAATGAATCCAATTTTAGTATCAATTCCCTTAATTCTTCATATTCATATTCTGATTTGATTTCTTCCATATATAAGCTCTCTTCGACTATTCTCCTAGGTATAAAACGTACTGGTCTACCCTTTATCTTAATTAGCTTATTTTTATTACATAAACTATTTAACAAAGTACTGGCGTTGTTCCTAACTATACCTAAATTCTTTTCGATTTCATAGGCATCTACTCCTACTTCCTCATTGTTTACAAAATTTTTCATTACTATGTCCTTTGAAATGTTTTTGACCACATAGTCATATATCTTATCTATTTGTTTCACAAAATCACCTCCTATACTATTTCTATAGGTTTCTATTTAATTTACATCATCAGACTTTTTAAAGTTATTATGGTATTTTTTCAAATACATCACCACTATAAATGTTCCTAATGCCACATATATATTTTTAGTAATAAAGGTTATGATCAATACTATGGAGGAAAGTATAACTAAAAAATACCATTCCCATTTTTTCATCCTCTACACCTTCCTATTTATTATCTTTAAATAGGAAATTAATCCTCTACCAAGGGTGAGGATTAATTTCCTTCCAGCTAAAATAGATTTTTATGCAAATTCACATAAGCATTGGTTTCAGTTCTCTCCAAATCATTAAATGCCTTTTTCAAAGTTTTATCTACTATGACTATTCCATGCTTTCTTAATAGAGCAATCAATCCATGACTCTTTAACTCTTCTTCCCTACTTTTAAAATATGCTACAGCTATATTAGCTAATTCTTCACTACAAGCCTTAGCATAAGGTAATACCTTTACTTCACCAAATTTATCAGTAGCTTCCGTAAGAGATGGCAATTCATCTGCTAAGGATATATATACCATAGTTTCTTTGGGATGAGCATGAAGAACACAACCTGCATCAGGTAAATTCTTATATACACCCAAATGCATATTGGATTCTCTAGTCATCTTGCCTTCTCCTTCTATTATATCTCCATTTAGGTTTGTAACCAATATTTGTTCTGGATTTAGTCTACAAAAATATTCTTCTGCCATTAGGGAGGGAGTCATTATTATATGCTCATCGTTTATCTTTACAGATACATTCCCTCCTGCAGCATTGGTAAGTTTTCTATCAAACATAAGTTTTACAACTTCGCACAACTCTTCTCTTTCCTTTTTATACATCATACATGATTACCTCCTTCATAAATTTCTTAGCATCTTCTAGGGAAAAATCTGATGTTCCTTTTTTAGTAGCCTTAGAGGTAGCTATAGCTGTAGCAAATCTAAATACTTCTTCCAAATCTTTCTCCTGATATAACATACTTACTGCTCCACCTAAAAATACATCTCCACATCCTGTATCATTTATCTGGACTATATCGGGAGGGATTATTCTTATAGTTCTCTCCTTTGTACTAACAATAGAACCCTTACCTCCTAGGGATAGAGCTACTATTTCAATTCCTTTATCATTTAATTTTTTTAACTCCTCTATACATTCTTTTTCATCAATAGGCCTATATCCTATCAATTCCCTTAATTCCACTTCATTTGGTTTTATTAAATAGGGCTTATGCTTTACAGCTTCTGCTAGACATTTACCACTAGTATCTATGATTAATCTTCCACCAATTTCCTCAATTAAATTCAATAAATCACTATAATTCCCAATATTTATTCCTGGAGGTATCCCTCCAGAGATGACTACTATATCATCCTTATGGACAATTCTTTTAATCTTTTGTTTTAGTTCTTTAAAAGTATTAGGTCTGATGGAAAAACCTGGCTCCGTCAACATATAGGTACCCTCTTCCTCTTCCTGAACCACTATATAGGTTACTCTCGTTTCATCTCCCTCTTGAAACACAAAATCACAATCTACTCCTCTATCTTCCATCATTTCTACTACCTTTTTACCATTATTGCCTCCCATTATCCCTGTAGCTATATTCTCTATACCTAAAGCTGATAATACTAAGGACACATGGGTTGCTTTTCCACCAATATCATATTTCATGTTTTTGGTTCTATTATTCTGGTTTTTCTTCAATTTATCTACATATATATTTAAATCTAAAGATGGATTTAATGTAATAGTTATTATCAAATACCTCTCACCTGCTTTCCTTAAAGGTCCAAAGCCAAATAAGCCTTTAGCTTTTCAACAGAAGTGTTTACAATGTTTTCTTTCTTTAGATTACAATAATCTACAAAATTTAAAGCTTCAACAAAATCCCCTAATTGTTCTAAACTATGGCCATCTGATGAAATTATAAATTTAACTCCTTTTTCTTCCATATATAGGACCTGCTTCTTGAAAGCCTCCCAGTTTTCCTTATCCTTTGCCAAAGCCTTGTTGTTAAGTTCTACAACTATATGTTTTTCTACTAATAGAGGAACTATTTTTTCTATATCCAATTCATAATAAGGTCTATTTAAATGAGCTATAGCTTTTATATTGTCATATTTATTTATACAGTTTATTAAAGCATTGGTATTTGACTCAACATTATCCTTGTACCAAGAGAATACATGGAAACTTATGATGACAAAGGATAGTTTTTTAATAGTCTTTTCTGGCAAATCCAAACTACCATCTTCATGGATGATATTAGCCTCTACTCCTGGGAGAATTCTAACTCCATTGGACTCTTTTACATTGTCTGCCAAACTATTGAAATGATATCTATGCGCTGATGCCGGCATAGCCGGACCGTGGTCAGTTATTGCCAATACTTTTAATTTTAACTTTTTAGCTCGTCTAGATAATTCATCTATAGTCGAAAAAGCATCACCGCTGGCCACAGTATGAACATGAAAATCTCCAACTAAATTCATATTAACTCCTTCTTTTATCTATTTAAAACCTTGTCAAACTCACTTTGTGGAATTCTTTCTGGTTCTTTTTGTCCAAGTAATAGGCTATATAGGTAAATTTTAGCCATATCTTCTACATATTGCATCTTTATATAAGCTTCTTCGATGGCATTACCTACAGTTAATACTCCATGTTTTTCTAATAAACAAGCATCAGATTTTTTTAAAGGCTCTATTATACTATCAGCCAACTCTGTAGTACCTGGAGTTCCGTACTTAGCTACTGGTACTATTCCACCAAACATCATACTTTCAAATACAACTGGAGGTATCTCCTTGTTCTGTACGGCAAATATAGTTGAATAAATAGCATGAGTATGACATACAGCTTTTACATCTTCTCTATTTCTATAGGCACTTAAATGCATTAAAGTTTCGCTAGTTGGTTTTAAACCTTTCTTGTTTTCAACTATATTCCCATCTATATCTATTACTAAGATAGAATCTATATCTGAATCCTCTCTATCTTGACCAGTAGGGGTGATACATATATATCCAGTCTCTTCGTCTCTCATACTAAAATTCCCTGATCCATGTCTTATAAGTCCATCATTTTCTGCTTTTTCTGCTATTTTTAATATTCTTTCCTTTATGTTTTCTAACATAGTTCTTCCTCCTATATTTAATGTTTTATAATAGTCTATTAGCAAAAGCTAATAGACTATTATTTTTATGATAATCCTAAATCCTTAGCAGCTTCTGCTTCTCTAGCTTTCATATGCTTAAAGTACCAAATATAAAGTGCTATATAGCCTGCTAATAATACTAAACCAAAATAATCTCCATTTATTATATTTGCTGCTCTAGAAAATACATATCTAAATTCTGGTGCTTCCATACCATTCCAAGTGATCATTTGATTTGCAGGTATATCAATAGTACCAACTTGTCTTGCTAGATTTGTAATATGAGGTGCAAAAGCAGTACCCACATATAGATATAATGGTGTAGCAATAACACCTAGAATTAACATTCTTACTAAGTTTTTATTACATACGATCAATGCAGTTGCTGCAAAACAAATATTCAATATTCCACCAAATGGTAAAACTCCATTGCCAGGTAGTATTACTGCCATTAGAAGTATTACTGGTACTAATAATATACAAGTTACCCATACTTCTGGTTGACCAGCTAGGAATGGCCAGTCTAGCCCAATGTATATCTCCTTCCCTGGGAATCTTTTTTTCATAAATTCTCCAGCTGCATCGGATATTGGTGCTAAAGCCTTCATAAATAAAGTTGCAACCATTGGGAACAATGTTAGAGCTGTTGCTGCTTGAACTGCTAAAGTAAGGGTTGACTTAAGATCGTATTTTGCAAATAATGCTATAAATATTCCTATTATAAAGCCCATAACATGGTTTTCACCAAATATACCTAGTTTTTCTTTTAAACTCTCTGCATCAATTTCCACATTTTTTAATCCAGGAATAAAATCCAATAATCTATTAATAGGTGCTAAAACTACTGCTGTCAATGCCATAGAGTGGGGTAATGCTATACCAGGTATACCAGTCATCCTTTGAATTTGTTTTTGAGTTAAATCGGCATTTTTTAATTCCAATACTACTTCTATGGATGCTACTATAAAACCCATAGCTAAACTATTGGTAATACCAGAAACTATAACTGCAGTAAATATCTTGTTCCATACATTCCATAGGTCAAGGTTTAAACAATTAGTCTTATTAAACCCTAACATCAACAGATTTATAACTATCTGTATAGGGAACATGAAAAATGCATAAGGCCAAGCCCAAGCAATAGCTGCATTTGGAGGCCATCCTAAATCCAATATATTAAGCTGTAATCCCGTATTGTTTACAAAAGCTTCTGAAGCAGGGCCTATAGCGTCAAACATAAAGTCTATAACTACACTCATCCCTAGGAAAGCTACTCCAAGAGTTAGTGCTGATGAAAAAGCTGTAGAAAATTTCATCCTTACTATTAGCCCAACAATGATCATTATCAAAGGTAAAAATACTGCTGGTCCTAAGTCTAAAATATAATTAATAACTTCCTTCACAGCATAACACTCCTCTCTTATCCTATATTATTTTTTCAAAATTTCTTCTAACTGGTCCATAGTCTCTTCCATACCTACACCAGTTAAGAAAGGAATACCGCTTATTGTTGGTATGCCATAATCCTTATATGAAGGTGCAATGGAAATATAAACATCTGCAATTCTTATATTTTGCTCTAAGGATTTAATATCTACCGCCATTACTTTTGCTGGTATCTTCCTTTCTTTACATAACTTATCAACTTTCGATGCTACTGTTTGAGAAGTAGCAACACCTGAACCACAAGCTACGATTATAGTCTTCATTTTTTTCCCTCCTTTCTTTAAACTTTAGTATAATTCTCCATAAAGAATGTTATACATACATTGAGCATCTTCACATTCCTTTAAGGAAAGTAATACATTTTCTTTTGAGAAAATACTAATTAGCTTTTGCAATAATTTTACTTGATATGCAGGGTCCTTTACTGCTAACATGAAGACCATCTCCACATCTATATCATTAACTCCACTTCCCATTTCCTTAAACTTTATAGGTTTTTTTAGAGTTGATACCAATATAGCTGGTTTAATCACATGTTCTGGATCCGTATGAGGTAGTGCAACTTTAACACCTAAAGTTGGAAGCCCTGTAGGAAATACTTTTTCCCTATCCAGTATGGCTTGTTTGAAACTACTCTTTACATATCCTTTTTCGTATAATATATCTGACAACTGGGATAACAAATCTTCTCTATCCTCTGCCTCTAAATCTAAATATATAAGTTCTTTATCTAGCATCTTCATATCTTCCAATTTTATAAACCTCCCTGCTCTTATTAATTATTAATAATATCCATACAAGCGTTTACTATATTATCTGCCTCTAATCCATAGGCTTTCTTTAAATATGGTAGTTTCCCAACTTGACCAAATCTATCCTGAACACCTATTCCTTTTACTATAACTGGATAGCTTTCAGATAATACCTCAGTAACAGCGCTTCTCAATCCACCTATGGTATTATGATTTTCACAAGTAACTACTCTATTGGTCTTTCTTGCAGACTTAATTATACAATCCCTATCTATTGGCTTTATAGTATGAATATTTATCAATTCCCCATCTATACCTTTCTCTTTCAACTTTTTACAAGCCAATAGGGCTTCATATACCATGATTCCTGACGCAATTATAGTTATATCCTTTCCTTCCTTAATTAGATCTCCTTTAAATAAATTGAATTCATAATCCTCATCAAACACTGTAGGAGTCCATTTCCTAAAAAATCGAATATATAAAGGCCCTTCATACTCTACAATCTGAGGTAAAGCTTTTTTAAGCTGAATTACATCCACAGGTTCAAATATGACCATATTGGGAATACTCCTAAATACCCCAATATCCTCAAAGGACATATGGGTACCCCCATTTAATTCAGCTGCAATTCCTGGATCTGAACCAATTATCTTAACATTCCTATTAGCGTAAGCAATAGATACAGCCACTTGGTCACAAATCCTTCTAGTAGCAAAAGGTACAAAAGTAGATATAAATGGAATAAAACCATATGCAGCCATACCTGCTCCAATACCTGCCATATTCTGCTCTGCTACTCCCACATCAAAAGCCCTATTAGGATACTTCTTCCTTAGATTATAGGTACCATTAGACTTAGATAAATCTGCATCTATTACTACTATCCTTTCATCTTCCTCCATTTTTTGATCTAGAAATTCATATAGTATCTGTCGCATCTCCTTAATATTGTTGTCAGGTATCATAGGTTATCCACCTCACTATCTAATTCCTTTATAGCTTTTATTCTCATATCCTCACTTATGGTCATACTATGAGATAGAACTTTTGCTTCTTCAGCAAAAGAGACTCCTTTCCCCTTTATAGTATCTAAGATTATCATAGTAGGCTTATCCTTGCTTTTTTTAGCTTCTATTACAGATTTATGAATACCATTTATATTGTGCCCATTGGCCCTATATACATTCCAGTTAAAAGATTTCCACTTATCTATCACAGGTTCAATATCCATAATCTCCTCTACAGTTCCAGAAATCTGCATCTTATTGTAATCTAAAAATACTATCAATCTATTTAGTTTAAAATGCCCTGCTGCCATAGCAGCTTCCCAAATCTGACCTTCCTGTATTTCTCCATCTCCCAGTAAGCAATATATATATGCATCATCGGATTTTATCTTTGAACCTAAAGCCATACCTACAGCACAGGATAATCCTTGCCCTAGAGAACCTGTAGTCATATCAACTCCTCTGGTCTTTAACATATCGCAATGGCTTGGTAGATTGGTTCCGGGTTTATTTAAGGTGTCCAACTCTTCTATGCTAAAATATCCTTTATCTGCCAATACAGAATAAAGAGCTGGTCCTCCATGCCCTTTGGACATTATAAATCTATCTCTTCCCTCCATATCTGGATTCTTTGGATCTATATTCATCTCATGATAATATAAATATACCAAAAGCTCCACAACAGATAGAGAACCTCCTATATGCCCTACGCCTAATCCTCCTATTTGATTTACTATAAGTTTTCTAATATCAATACATTTTTTATTTAATAGATCTATATCAAGCATTTTTATAATTCCCTCCTTTCTAAAATATGGTGGATTATAAAAACGATTTCTACTACTTATATTTAAATGCAAGGTTCGTGCCAACTTGTGCATAATTGCTATGAATATGTATTTTACTACAATATGACTGTATGTTATGCACTTATAGTTGTTTTATGCATTGCTTTATTAGTAGATAAAAAACTCGGTAAGAGGAAATTCCCTTACCGAGTTTTTGTTATCTAAATCTTATCTAAACTTTTTAATCAAAGCTCTCATTAGAACCCTTATCTCTCTTATTCTAAGTACTGAGCATAGAATAATGTATAAAAACAACCCTACTGCTACGGACAGCAATAATATTAATAAATCAATTATCCATTTATTTGGCAACAAACTCATAAGACCAAAATAAGTAAAATAAACCACTACCCCCATAATAACAGAAGCAATTAAAGCCTTAACAAAACAAATTAGATATCTTTTAAGACCCATTCTCCCTAGCTTTTTTCTCAAATCTACAAATAATAATAATGTAGTAAAAGTAGCAGATATACTAGTAGCTAAAGCTAGTCCTGAATGACCCATAGGTTTAATTAATAATAAATTTAAGACTACATTTAATCCCACAGCTAGAGCACCATTTATCATAGGAGTCTTGGTATCTTGGAATGAATAATATACTCTGTTTAACATAAGCCTTAAAGAAGAACCTACCAATCCTATGGAATAAAATATTAAAGCTTGAGAAGTCATATGGGTTGCCCCTTGACTAAAAGCTCCCCTTTGGAAAAATATCCTCACCATGGGCTGGGCCAATATAAGTATTCCAATAGTAGCAGGAACCGTTATAATGAGTATTATATTTATGCCTTCACCCATTATCCTCCTAATCTGTCCATCATCTTCTTGGGAAAAAGCTCTAGACAACATAGGAAATATTACTGTAGTTATAGCCATAACAAACACAGATATGATCAAATCGTTTATTCTTGAAGCATAAGTCAAAGCAGAAATACTTCCCTCTACTAAACTAGAAGCTAAAGTTTTGTCTATTATGGTATTTATCTGCTGTACTGCTGAACCTATCACAACTGGAAATACCAATACCAGTGCCCTTTTTAAATATGGATCCTTTAGATCTACGTCCCATTTATATCTATATCCTTGGTATTTAACTGCAGGCACTTGAATCAAAAACTGGGTAGAAGCAGCTACAACACTAGCTAACATCAATCCATGTATATTACCCTCTTTAGCAAAAAATACTAAAAATATTATGTAAACAAAATTATAGGGAAGGCCCATTATGGCTGGTGGGCCAAATATCTCGCTACTATGGAGAAATCCAGAAAAAACATAGGTAAAACCTAAAAATATTATAATAGGCAACCCTATTCTATTCAATTTTACTGCTAAAGTAAATTGTTTTCCAACAAAACCTTTAGCCAATATCCTTATAACCACTGGAGATAGCCAAAAACCTAAAAGAGCCAATATAATAGTTATGAAAAATACCATATTCAACACATTGTTTAAAAATTTTAATTTAGCTTCTTTGCCTTCCTTCTCTTCTATTTCAGTAAATATAGGTATTAAAGTAGTATTTAAAGAAGCCCCTATAGTAGTCATTATGATTACCGTGGCAGTCATAGCTACAAAGTAAGTATCCGTTTCATAACCAGAACCATAAGTAGAAGCTATTAAAACTTCTCTTAAAAAACCCAGAAATTTACTTATCAGCGTAAAAACAGCAATCATAGCAGCCGATTGTGCTACCTTACGGGTATTTGTCATACATATTCTTCCTTTCTTCGCCTTCTTGGCACATATTTAGGTACTCTACCTATAAACAACCAGCGTATTTCTAATGCTCCTACTAATAGTATAAATATAAATGTAATAGCCAATCCTAATCCGCATATTAATAATAAGGAAGATAATCTACTATACCCTATATGGTTAGGGAAATTACTCATTAAAATCCTTTTTATCTCCTCCAATATTAATGGATGAGAAAAATAAACTCCAAAAGAATAGATTCCAAAATCTTTTATACCATCATATTTCCCCACCATCCTTCTTGTTAACCAAATGAATATAGGCATAGTAAATAGAGCATATATCATAGTATGGGGCCTAATAGAACCAAATTTACCATAATAATCCCTACCGCCATGGAGCCAAATATCATAGTATACTTGTCCAATATAAAATATGGTAGAAATTATATATCCTATAAATATACCTTTTATGTTCCCCTCTACAAAATCTACAAATTTATCATAGTGCATACCTATTAGTCCTCCTGTCATAAAATAAAAGGACCAACTAAATAGGGTCTTCCAATAGTAGCGATTAAATATCCCTACTATCCCTGTAGCATGGGGGTTTTTAAAATAATATCCATAGATGAGGATTAAACCTTGCAATACAAAGAAAAAGGTAAATACCTTAAAAGGTTTCTCCTCCATATATTTAGCCACATACTTTATTAAAAAAGGTACTACTATGTAAAATTGAAATATCAAAAATATAAAATATAGATGGGAAAAGTTTTCCCCTAATAGTAGTCCTCTCCCAAAGCCAAGTAATCTTTCTCTATTTATTGGCAATCCACTTATATAGGATGTATACAAAAAGTATATGGTAGACCAAATCGTATAGGGTATTAATATAAACTTCACCTTTTTCTTATAAAATCTACCAATATCGAATTCATCTATGGATCTATAATTATAAAATAACACCAGCCCTGAAATCATCATAAAAATAGGACTACCAAATCTAAAAAACTGATTTAAAAATATACCTAGATACATAGCCTTAGATCCATATTCCGAATTAACAGCAAATCCTCCAGTGGCATGGATTATAAGTATACCCATTGCAGCTATAGCTCTAATATAATATAGTTCCTTTATTCTTTTCCGTTTTGCCATTTAAATTCCCCTTCTATATTTATTTAATATTCATTACGTCTATATATTATATCATAAAAAAACATCCCCCAATATAAAATTGTATGGGGGATTTCCAATATCTTCTTTATCTACTTCTATAGTTATGGTCTTATACGTTATTACTTGTAATTGGTTGCTATCTTTATTCGGGGGAGTTGTTTTCAAATAGACTATAATATCATCACCAGCTTTTACTAATTTACCCACCTCCATATTGTATCCTGGAGTTGGGAAGGATTTAGTTATGGTTATCAATATCTTGTCCTTATCCATCCTCCATGTTATGTCCTCTTTTCCCGAATAGGATTCTACTATTCCTAAAAGTTTAAAAGGAATATTTGCTCTTTTGTCTAATAAATTACCTATCCTTTGAAGAAATACTATAACTTCTGCTTGGGTTGCTTTTCTATAGGGTGCATATTTTGTTTTTGATACACCAGATATTAAGCCATGATTGTATAAAGTGGCTATGGAGTTTTTCTCTTCTTTAGTCAATTGGCCAATATCCACGAATGGAGTATTATTTTGACTATTAGAAATTACAGACTCCTCTATAAGCTTTTTACCTACTATATTAGCCATCTGTACTCTATTTAAGTCCACTTTCCAGCCAATTTCACCTTGAGTATACCCTTTATCCTTTAATAAGGAAGAAAAGGATAATAAAAATTCATCTTCTCCTATAGTCCCTTTAGGATCAAAACGTTTAAAATCCTCCTTGGCTAAATAGGGAAAATAACGAATCACAAACTCCTTATTTATTTGATTTTTAGACCAATGGTTGGATAACTTACTTTCCATATCTGCCAATACAATAGTACTTGTTGATAAGAGTAAACTGAGCACTAAAACAAAAGATAAAGCTTTTTTCATAATATCACCTTTTAACCTTTAATAACCAAGTATATTCCTCCATTACAATTATAGCATGCATATTGCTTTAATTAGTTACAGTATAGTTACAATTAATGAATTAACCCTCCAATACAAAATTGTATGGAGGGCTGCCAATATTTTGTCAATCTTTAAATGAAGAGTCCTATACCTGAAGACTTGTAACTGTTTTCTCTTGGGGGAGCAGTTACTATATTAATTTTATATTGGCCTTTATTTTTTGACTTTTTTGATTTTTCTAAATATTCTATTATGTATAGTATAATAAAATATTCAACATAAATCAATGGAATTTATATTACAATTTAGTTACAAATATATAATTTAGGTATGGATATCTAAAAAGGGATTTCCCTCATATTTATATATGAAAAAACCCCTCTTCATCAATAGATATTATTTATTTCGCCTCTCCCAAGTATGCCTCCTTAACCCTATCATTCGCGAGTACTTCTTTGCCTGGTCCCTCTAGTACCAATTCTCCTGTCTCCAATACATAAGCATAATCAGCAATTTCTAATGCTTTTTTGGCATTTTGTTCTACCAATAATATGGTATTCCCTTGCTGATTAAGTGTTTTTATAATTTCAAATATATCTTTTACCAAAATAGGAGCCAAGCCTAAAGAAGGTTCGTCCATCATTAGTACCCTAGGTCGAACCATCAAAGCCCTAGCTACTGCTAACATCTGCTGTTCTCCACCAGAAAGAGTTCCCGCTTTTTGCCAATGCCTTTCCTTTAATCTAGGAAACAATTCAAACATTCTATCCATATCTTCTTTTATTCCTGCCATATCCGTCCTAGTATACGCTCCTAATATGAGATTTTCCTCTACAGTTAAATCCTCAAAAACCCTTCTTCCTTCGGGAACCATTACAATACCTTTTTTTACTATATCCTTAGTAGGCATATGGGTCAAATCTTCACCATTATACTCAACCTTCCCTTGAGACTTTTCTACCAATCCCATAATAGCTCTCAAAGTGGAAGATTTCCCTGCACCATTAGCCCCTATGAGGGTGACTATTTGATTTTCTTCTATGAATATATTTATTCCTCTTAAAGCTTTTATACCACCATAGTTTACGTGTAAATTAGAAACCTTTAGCATCTACTCCACCCCCAGATAAGCTTCTATAACTCTTTCATTCTCTTGAATCTCCCAAGGTTCTCCTTCTGCAATTAAAACTCCATGATCTAGTACCAATATTTTATTGGATATTCCCATTACTACTTCCATATGATGTTCTATTAAAAATATAGTCAAATCAAATTCCTCTTTTATCTCCTCTATAAAATCCATTAATTCTCTAGTTTCCTGGGGATTCATGCCAGCTGCAGGTTCATCTAATAGTAGTAGTTTTGGCTCTGTTGCCAAAGCTCTAGCTATTTCTAATCTTCTTTGTTTACCATAAGGCAATGAATAAGCTTTTTCATTCATTGCATCTTTTAAATCTACCTTTTCCAATAGATATAGGGATTTTTCATACATTTCTTTTTCTTCTTTTCTATAATTAGGTAGTCTAAGTACTGAAGAAAAAATATTAGATTTAAGCCTTAGATGATTGCCAATAAAAACATTATCAAGAACAGATAGCTCATTAAACAATCGAATATTTTGAAAGGTTCTACATATACCTAATTTTGCAATTTCATCTGGCCGAAGCCCTGTTATATCTAATTCCTCTTCATTTGGTGAAAAAACAACATTTCCTTCTGTAGGCTTATATACACCAGTAATCACATTAAAAATCGTAGTCTTGCCTGCTCCATTGGGACCAATAAGTCCAACTATTTCACCTTTTTGTATATTGGCATCGAATTGATTTACGGCTATTACACCACCAAATTTCATGGTCATATTGCCTATCCTTAGCATCTTAAACTCACATCCTTTATCAGCTTTCTTTTATCAATCCTTCCTTTCTCACTACTACTACAACCATAAGGATTATTGAAAAGACAACCATTCGCATCCCCTGAACCCCTTCTATATGGATGGAACCTATATCTATAGATT
>JAAYFV010000193.1 GCA_012728075.1 Tissierellia bacterium | reverse complement strand
GATCACCTGCGTGTTCTGAAACCAACTCTGGACCAGCAGCAATCACTACTATTAAGTAAAAAATCAACATAACTATTGAAACTGATACTGAAGTATCTTTAAAAAAATCCAAGGTTTCAGGCAATTTAACATCTTCAGCAGATTTAGATTTATCACCAAATATTCCACCTATATACGCAGATGTGGTTGTACCTAATGTAGTTAAATGAGCTATTGCAATATTATTATTTCCTGTTACTTTCCTAACCATTGGTTGACATATAGCAGGTAGTAAAGTAAGTATCAATCCCTGTAGTATGGTTCCAAATATTACTATGTTTACTTCATTAAATCCTGCAACATACAAACTATACGCAATTGCAACTGAAGAAATCCACATCATATGTCCGGTTAAGAAAATATACTTCAATGGGGTAAATCTTGCCAATAATAAATTTACTAAAAATCCTATTGCCATAATTAATGCACTAGTAGACGCTATAACAGGAACTGCTGTTTGAATGGCACCTACAATGGCTTCTGATGAAGTTGCGAATCCAGATAAATTAAAAACTTCAGTAAATAAATCTACAAACGGTAAAATCTCACTAACAATTACACTTGCACCAGCTGATAATACTAGCATACCTAAAGCTGTTTTCAAAAATCCAGATAATACTCTACCAAATGACTCTTTTTGTAAAATTAAACCTATCATTGCTACAATTCCAATTATCATAGCTGGTGTACTCAAAATATCGAGAATTACACTTAACATATCTTATCCTCCTTTATATTAATTATTTTTATTAAGATAAGATAATATCTTATCTTTAATTTCTGCTTCATCAACAATATTGTTTACAAATATAACATTATCTTGCCCTTTAAAATTCTTTTTAAAACCATCTGTAGTAATGATTATATCTGCATTTCTGCTCTTAACAGTTCCCATATCCCAATGTTCTACTTTGCATTTTATCCCTAGTTCCTTCATTACATTATCAACTGTCATTTTTAATATTAAACTTGATCCAACTCCTAAACCGCATACAGTTACTATGTGCAGCATTTCGTTCTCCTCCTTTATTTTTATAAACAACCTATTTTATTTTTATAGTTTTTGATGTGTTCATTATTAATAGCATCTCCTTCATCAAGATTAGAACTTACATACACAGGGGGAATATAACCATTTTTGACACATTTTTCAATAGTTTGTGCTATAATAGCTTCCATAACAGCCATTCCTAAAACTGTAGAAGTCCCACAAAATTTATGATCCATTCCATCCATTGAAAGACAAGCATCACCACTGACACATTTAATATCAATCACAACATCTGATATATCTTTCAAAAGTTTACCAGAACTATGACGAGAAGTTACGCTACCAGTAAATTCTAGTGAAGTTAAAGCTATTACTTTCATGCCTTTGCTTTTTGCCGATAATGCCATATCTACTACAGCTGCATTTCTTCCAGATATTGAAACAATAATCATTGTATCTTTTTCATCTGTATTTTCTAGTTCTAAATAAACAGGAGTAAAACCTTCCACTCTTTCTTGTATAGTACTTAATTTTGCCTTTGGATACAGTGACATATGAGGAATAAGCAATGGGTTAACTTGCACCAGACCACCAGCTCTATAAAAAACTTCCATTGCAAACATCTGCGAATGTCCACATCCAAAAACATGTACCAGTCTTTCATTCATAATTGAGTTAGAGCAATACTCAGCTGCCTTTTCTATGTTTTCTCTCTCCTCTTCAAACTGTGCATCTAATTGTTCTTTTATAATTGAATAATATTCTAAATATTTCATATTCATCCTCCTCGTATAATAACTCCTTATTTTATAATATATTTTTTATTTAAACTCATAAATTTTAACACCTTTAACCACCCTATTAACAATACCTCTTGGACTTGGATTATCTGGTTCTATGCCTAATTTAATTGAAGTTAACAATGCAAATATTTGAGCGTACAATATATAAACTATAACTGAATAGACATCATACCATGCTTCTTTCTTATTAGTGCTTAAAAACCAATTGCTATCTGAATATTTCTTTAACTCTTCATCATAAATTTGTGAAATAGCAATTACTTTATGATTACCAGCATCTTCATAAATTTCTCTTACAATATCTAAATCATACTTCCTTACATATTCATCTGCTGAAATATATACAAATATTAAAGTATCATCATTTACTATAGATTTTGGACCATGTCTAAATCCTAATACAGTTTCACTGTGAGAAATAATTTTCCCACTAGTCAATTCTAATAACTTTAATGCACTTTCCTTTGAAAGTCCATGTAAACTACCAGAGCCTAAGTACACAACCCTTTCAAAATCGTAATCTAATAGTTTTTCAAGCTCTCGATAACCATTATTTAAAATGTCTTTACCTATATTGACCATTTCTATTACTTGTTTTTTATTATCTTCAAAATTTTCCATATCAAATATAAGTAATGCTGTGAGTGTCATGCAGGTAAAACTACTAGTCATAGCAAAGCCTTTATCATTTGACTTCTCTGGCATCAAAAGTAGTAATACGTTTTCATTATTTTTAGATATTTTTGCTAACTCCCCTTCTTGATTACAGGTAATAAATATATGGCTAATATCATCCACCAATTGATTAGCTAAATTATAGGTTGCAATACTTTCTGGACTATTGCCAGAACGAGCAAATGAAACCAGTATAGTTGGAATATCTTTTTTAAAATACATTTGAGGGTTAGTAACTATATCTGTTGTAGGAATAGCTTCATAAATATATTCTTTATTTTCATTTAAATAAGGTACTACAATATCTCCAATATAAGCTGAAGTACCTGCTCCAGAAAATATTACCCTGATTTTTTCTTTCCTCATCCTATCTTTCATAAAATTTTCTATAGTTGTTTTATTAGACTCAACTATCTTTAAAGTCTCCAACCACAACTCTGGTTGTTGGTATATTTCTCTTGCTGTATTAATTCCACCTTTTTCTTTCCATATCTCTTCTCTTAAACCAAACATTTGCCTCCTCCTCACTTGTCATGATGTCGTTATGTTGTCATTACCAGATAATACAAAAATTATTTTTCTAGCACAACATGGTACTTAAACCTATCACCTCTTGCAATTCCCTTAGTATATTCAATTACATTTCCATTTTCATAAGTAAGCCTTTCAATCATCATGCTAGGTAATCCTACAGAATAATTAAGTAACTTAGCTTCATCTTCCCTAGTCAATACAGGTTGAAAAGTTTCTTCTGCATAGGTAAACTTAGCAT
>JAAYFV010000192.1 GCA_012728075.1 Tissierellia bacterium | reverse complement strand
CAAGTAATTGCAGCAACCAATGAGGATAGTAGGATGAAATGGCTATTTGAAAACAGTGGAGCCTATGATATTACCTACAATATTCGTTATAAGGATTACTATTTAAAGCAAGACTATATTAAACCAGGGGATACAATATATTTGTCCGCTGATAAGGAAGCGGTAGAGGGGGAAGCATATGGTTCTTCTTATGTGAGCAAAAAGGTTAAGGTAGGGGGAATCATTTACTACTTGCCAAAGGAAGGGGTTTGGCCTTTTTCCTATAGTATATCTCCCTATGTGGTTATAAGCTCTATAAATGGAATGGAATACTTATATCCTAGATCGAGATTTGGATTGGGAAGTTTAGATAGCGTAGAATATTTGGAGGATATGATTAACTTAATATATCCCTATAGCTATGGACGAACCCTAATATATATTTATACCGATTCCAAACAAAGAGAAGTGGTATTAGATGCAGAGCTATTAGCTTATGCCAGGAATAAAGGCTATACCATATACAACTATAAAAATAGCAATTCTGAGCTATACTATGAAGCCTTTAACAATACCATCATAATATCCTTACTAGGAATAACTGCAGCGGCTATTGCCTTTATGATATTGTACAATACTACAGTGTCCAAGATGGAACAGGATAGGAATCGAATAGGAATACTCCAGTCCTTAGGAGTAACTAAAGAACAATTTTCTCGCCACTACTTGCTGGTAGGCGTATTAGTAGGGATATTAACCCTATTGATTGCCCATTTACTATTGTTATTGATGTTGTATCTTACTTCCCTAGGGGATTTAGGAGAGTTTTCATTAACCTTTTCAGAACACATGGAAGATATATTCACATATAGATTATGGTTGTATCCATGGACTGTTCATATTGTTATATGTATAATCTATTTTGTATTAACGGTACTCATATACTATATGCCAACTAGAAGTATTACGGACAAATATCCAGTAGAAAATATAAGAAGTCTTGCAAGATAATTTATGGTCAGGATAAAGCCTGACCTGAGCGACAGGATATACAATTATCAGAGAATCCATTTAGCATGTATTACTGAAACTGTTCTATATGTATGTGTAAGTGAATAAAAGTATAGAGAAGGGTTAGGGGAGACCCTTATCCTTTTCTTACTTTTATAGAATATTACTGGTTATTAAATACTAATATGCTATTTTTAATTGACAGAATATATTAAACAATGGTATAATACAATAAATTACAAAGATTTAAAATATTCAAAAAGGGGGAATTGATTGTGAAGAGGAAGTTATCTCTATTACTAGCGCTGGTACTTCTGCTAACGGTGTTTACATCAGCCTGTGGCAAGAAGGAAGAACCAGCAGACGTAGTAGAAGAGGAAACGGAAGCAGTAGACGAACCAGAAGAAGAAGCATTAGATGAACCTTCAGAGCCTATGGGACAGGTAACTATAGGCAACTCTACAGAACTAAGCGGTGACTGGATACCATACTGGACTAATCTAGCATCAGATTACGACATATACAACTTTATCACCGGTTATGGCACAGTAGAGACAACCTTTGAAGGTGAATTCGTGATAAACGAAACTGCAGTGGAAAATCTAGAGACTACAGAAAATGAAGACGGAAGCAAAACCTATACCTGGACTATTAAAGACGGGCTAACCTATGACGATGGAACTCCTATTACTGCCTATGACTATGTTGCATCTGTAATGCTATGGTCATCTCCAGTGGTAGGGGAAATGGGCGCAGAAAATACTTATGGCTACTATCTAAAAGGATGGAGCGAATTTGCAAAGGGCGAATCCAAAGTATTTACAGGAGTTAATCTAATCGACGAAAAAACTTTCGCCTTAACCATATCAGAAGAATATGTACCCTATTTCTATGAACTAAATGCTGCAAGTGCTGCACCTACAAAACTAGACTATTGGCTAGATGAAGAAGTAGAAATATTAGACGATGGAGAAGGATGCTACTTCTCAGACAACTTCACTACTGAAAACTATCAAGCCAAAATAGAAGAAGCAAGGTTTGGAATCTATCCTTCCAGTGGACCTTATGTACTAGAAAGCTATGACGAATCTACTAAGACAGCAGTTCTAAAGGTAAATGACAAATTCCTTGGAAACTATGAAGGAAGAAAACCATTAATCGAAACTGTAATCTACAAGAAGATCACCAACGAAACTGCAATAGATGAGCTATCAACTGGTGGAGTAGATATACTATATGGAATAAACGAAGGAGATGTAATAAATGCAGGACTAGACCTAGTAGACAAAGGTGGATTTGACTACCATGACTATCCACGTTCTGGCTATGGTAAGTTAGTATTTGCTTGTGACTTTGGACCAACTGAATCAGAAAAGGTACGACAAGCTATAGCCCATCTATTAGATAGAAACGACTTTGCTAAGGCCTTTACTGGAGGATTTGGATCAGTGGTAAATGGACCTTATGGTGAAGCAATGTGGTTCTATCAAGAGACAATATCCGAACTAAACGAAAAGTTAGATCAATATCCATACAGTCTTGAGAAAGCAATTGAACTGCTAGAGGAAGATGGCTGGGTATATGATGAAAATGGAAATGAATACACAGAAGGAATCCGTTACAAGAAGACAGAAGATGGAGAATTAATGCCATTAGTAATCGAGTGGGCATCTAGTGAGAACAATGCAGTATCAGACCTATTAGTAGTTAAACTACAGGAGAACCCAGATGTGGCAGCAGCAGGTATGGAGATAAAGCAAACTGTTAAGACCTTTGACGAGCTAATCCTATACATGTATAGAGACGGTTCTCAAGGGGAAAAATATGGTGTACCAACATACCACATGTTCAACCTAGCTACAAACTTTAGTGCTGTATACGATCTATCCACCACATATACAACAGATCCTGATCTAGTAAAACAAGGTGCAAACACCAACCGTATACTAGATGAGGAATTAGAAAGACTTGCTCAAGACATGGTAAAGAAGGATCCAGAGGATAGGGAAGGCTACAAGGCTGGATTTGTTGACTTCATAACAAGATGGAACGAACTACTACCAGATATACCACTATACTCCAATATATACCATGACTTCTATAATGATAGGATACAAAACTATCAGAGAACCGACTTAGCACGTATTACACAGACTATCTTATACGCATATGTAACCGAATAAAGAAGCATAATAAATATTACAAAAATGAGTCAGGTCTACACCTGACTCATTTAATATTTTTACTAGAAAGCTTTCAATCTATCTTTATACTTCCCATGGGGTAAAGTACTATGAAACCTATGGCTACTATTATATAAATCATTTAGGTGGGTAGCAATATTTGTATTTATAAAGATTAAATTATAGGATAAAATAAAAAAATTAGTAAATATTATTGACATAAATATATTACATGCTATAATAATAAAAGTAAGAATTATTTTTAAGCGGGAGTGGCGGAACTGGCAGACGCGCTAGACTTAGGATCTAGTGTCTTTGACGTGGGGGTTCAAGTCCTCTCTCCCGCACCATTTGAACCAATGGAATCCCATTGGTTTTTTATTGTACATAAAAATTGTTTTTAATAGCATAAAAATTGGATAAATATTAATTTTATGATATAATTTTAAGGTACAGTATATTGCATTTCAGTGT
>JAAYFV010000191.1 GCA_012728075.1 Tissierellia bacterium | reverse complement strand
TATCTATATCTTCGTTAAATTCTACAACTACTCTTTCAAGAGTTCCATAAACATCCACTACTTCTGGTGCATCTTTATCTTCTATTACTTCGAATACATGCTTAGTTTCTATAGACTTAAGTCCTGCAAAATCTTCTAAACCTTTTACTGTTACTTCATTTTCACCAACTTTTAGACCACCATAAGGTCTTAGTACAATTTCTCTTCCTACTACTTCTACTCCGCCATAGTATGCGCTTCCATTAAGTGTATAATTCTTAGTAGATTTCGCTACTTTTTCAACAACTGGTTCTGACATAACAATCTTAAATGCCTTTGTACCTACTCCTACTACATCTACTACTTCTGGTATTGCATTATCAACTACCGTAAAATTCTTACTTACACTTAAAGTGGTATTATCATCTTTAACTCCATTAATAGTTAAAGTATAAGATTTTTTGTTTTTCATTGCATCCTTCATTAGAAGAACTGCTACATTATCAGCATAAGTAACATCTACAATATCTCCAGCATTTGTTTCATAGTTATCAACATTTACTGCTGAGTCCACGTCAACTTCTTTATTGAATTTCACTTGGATTTCTTTTAAGTTATCTGCAAATACTTCTTCTACTTCTAGTACATCTGGTTCTGGCATTTCAATGCCTAATTTGTCAGCTAATGTTTTGTCTGAATCTTTCATATTTGTTCCAAGAGCGTTGAATGTTAAAACTGCCATTTGTCCCCTTGTGATTGCTGTATCCTTTTCTACTTCTACATTTTCCAAAAGCCCTAATTCCTTAGCTAGTTCTAGTGCTTTATCATAGCCATCTTTTCCTGCTACTTCTTCATTGTATCCTAGTGCTCTTAATAATATTGTTGCATATTGTTGAGCAGTTACATCTTCGTTGAAACCAAATCTTTCTGGTGTATGTCCTTCAACTAAATTGTTAGCTACTGCCCATGCGATTATTGGTCTGTAATATGGATCCTTAAAATCAGTAAATGTTAAATCGTCTGTTGGGAATTTTTCTGCTTCTTCCTCTGCTCCGTGTAATCTCGCTATTAATACAACTGCGTCTTGTCTACGAAGGTTATCTTCTAACTTTAGTTCCCCATTTATACCTTCGAGAACTCCTACTTTCATAAGGAATGCTCCTGCTTCTTCTTCAGCAGTTTTTTCTGCTGCAAAAGCAAAGGAGAAGCTTCCTAGGATCATTACTACTGCTAGTAGTAGTGATAATCGTCTCTTCATTTTTCAAAGACCTCCTTTAATATTTTTAAAATTTTGTCTTCATAGTTGCAAATATGTATTATTTGCAGTCTATAAAGTATTATAGCATTAAGATATTATAAGGTCAATATCCTATATGCTATTGTAATCTAATTGTAATATTACCAAAGGGTGGATACCCCTTGTATGATATCATTATACACTATTTTAAATTAGAATACTATTACAATTGTATTACAAGTTTATTTCGATAGTATGTCTATTGCTTTCTGTAGTGGAATATCCTTTTCTCCATCTTTGTTTTCTACTATTATATCTGGTGTGATTCCTTTTCCATCTATATTTCTTTTGTTAGGGGTTAGGTATTGGGCTATGGTTAGTTTCATCCCATCCCCTCTAGGTAAGGATATTATCTGTTGTACTGTACCTTTCCCATAGGTAGGGGTCCCTATCACAGTACCTGCTTTTCTATCCTGGACTGCTCCTGCAAATATCTCTGAGGCAGAAGCGGAGTTTTTATCTACTAGGACTACTAATTTGTATTTTGGTTTCTTTAGATTGGAATAGTAGGTTACCATATTGTCTCCTCTGTATTTTACATGGACTATTGGTCCTTCTGGGATAAATAGTCTTGATATGTCTACTGCTTCATCTAATAATCCTCCAGGATTCCCCCTCAGGTCTAGTATTATACTGGAAATATTATGTTTGTCAAGTTCTTTGAGGGCGTCTTTCATCTCTTGGTGACTGTACTGGGAAAATTGGCTTAATTTTATATAGCCTATATCCTTATTTATCTTATTATGTTCTACAGTTTTTACCTTGATATTTTCCCTGTTCAATGTGTATTCTTTGGGCTTTTCTTTTCCCCTTTGTATCTTTATTTTTACCTTGGTATTGGCTTCTCCTTTGATTAGCTCTACCACTTCCCTAGTGGATAGACCTTTTATATCCTGTCCATCTATTGCTAGTATTATATCTCCAGATTTAATCCCTGCCCTATAGGCGGGGCCATTTTTTATAGTTTCGGTGATTACAATCTGTCCATCCTCCTCCTTTATATATACCCCTATTCCCACAAAATCCCCAGTTATTTCCTCTAATAATTGGTCAAATTCTTCCTTGGTGTAGTAGTCGCTATTTTCATCAAGATAGTAGAATAATCCTTTGATGCCCCCTTCAAGGAGCTTTTCTTCCCCTATATCATGGACATAGTTGTTCTTTACCAAGTCCATGATTTGAATAAAATAGACTAAATCTATAGGTGTATCTTCTACTGCCTCCCCATAGATTGGTATAGGTAGAAGGATGGATATGGATAAGATTGCTACTAATATTAGTTGTAGTACACTGTTCTTTATTTTACTTTTATTTGTCATGGTAATACCCCCTAGTTTTTATCAATATGCTCTTATATTTAATGTAATAGGTTCTCCATATCTTGTCAATACATAATGATCATCTATTTTTTTAATATGGAAATCTTTATTTAATACTTCAAGTCCTTTGGGAGCATATATTTTTATCTGTTGTAGTCCTTTACCTTTAATATGGATTAGCTTTGTATCATCTTTCTCCTCTATATCCACTGGACAGTTTACCCTGACTATGTGGGGTTTGTCTTCTTCATTGGATTTATATACTTTAACTTTTTTGTTTAGGCCAATATATAGGTTTTTCCCATCTCTTTTGTATATATCTCCATCAGTGGATAGATGGTGTTTCATAAGCTTCTCCCCAGGTTCAAATTTTATCCCTACTGTATTATTGTCCGATTGAATAATATAGCCCTCTTCATCCTCTACTATATCTATATGGCTATTCATTACCCATTTAAATATTTGAAACATTTGAGGTTCTGTCATGAAATTGTAGTCCTTTTCATTTCTAATATGGGCTAATACTTTAGCCTTGTACCTTAAGTCTTTTTCCCAGTCTTCATCATTAATAGCATATTCTATATGATAAAAATGGCTTATAGGTAAATCTAATGTGGATACATTTTTATAGGCCTTTTCCATTATAGGTATATGGGGTGCTGGAGAAAATAGTATAAAATCCTTAGTATCTAGTCCTTCTGCTAATCTAAAGGGTATATACCAGATATAGTCCTTGGATAGACTAGGCTCTCCAGCCCTTTCATGGGGCCTAAATCCAGAATTCCACTGGATTCCTTGTTTCATCTGACTACCAAAGGACTGGGTAGCAGATATATTGTTTACATCCCAAGTGTGTTGATTGGCTCCTGGGTTTTCCCATGGGATTTTATAGTATTCAAATGCTTCTTTGTGAAGTTCCAGCGCCCTTACCTCTTGACTATGGGATTTGAATTTACCAAAATACACATGGGGATATATGTCTATATGGTTTTTGTTTACATAATCTATAGATTCCCTTAATTCCTTTTCATAGGGAAATAGGGGAGAATCTATAGGTGTAGGT
>JAAYFV010000190.1 GCA_012728075.1 Tissierellia bacterium | reverse complement strand
TATTGAACAAAGATGTTTAAGATTATTGATACAACACCAACCTGTAGCCAAAGATTTAAGATTTATATCTGCTGCTTTGAAAATGATCACAGATATGGAAAGAATAGGTGATCAAGCTGCAGATATATCAGAAATATCTATTAGACTTGCAGAAGAAACATATTTAAAAGAGCTTATTCATATACCTCAAATGGCTGAAGCTACAATAAAAATGGTTAAAAATAGTATAGATTCTTTTGTCAATAGAGATATAATACTTGTTAAAAAAGTAATTGCATATGATGACATAGTAGATGAATTATTTGATATAATTAAAAATGAGCTAGTAGAATTGATCATACAAGATATTAATTATAAAGAACAGTCAATTGATTTTTTTGATGATAGCAAAATATTTAGAAAGAATAGGAGATCATGCTCAAAATATTGCAGAATGGGTATATTTTGCAATCACTGGAGAACTTTATACATGGTAGGAGCTGATTAAATGCCTTTAATCTATTGTATAGAAGATGATGAAAGTATTAGAGAATTAGTAGTTTATGCTCTTGAAAATAATGGATTTAAAGCTATAGGGTTTGAAAATGGGAAAAATTTATTTAATCTACCTAATCCTGATTTAATTATATTAGACATAATGTTACCAGGCGATGATGGTTATACAATTCTTCAAAATTTACGCTCTAATTTTAAAACACGTGATATTCCTGTTATTATGCTCACAGCTAAAACTAGTGAATTTGATAAGGTTAAAGCACTAGATATGGGAGCTGATGATTATGTTGAAAAACCTTTTGGTATAATGGAACTAATATCCAGGGTAAAAGCTGTCTTACGCCGTAGTCGCAAAAATAAACCAGATACAAAATTAACCTTTAAAGAAATATCTATTGATTATGAAAAACGTTTAGTTAAAGTAAAGGGTAAAGAAGTAAATTTAACTCATAAGGAATTTGAATTGTTGTATTATTTAATGAAAAATCAAGAAATAGTTTTATCTAGAGATAAAATAATGAATCAAGTATGGGGTTTTGATTTTGAAGGTGAAACTAGAACTATTGATGTTCACATTGGTACATTAAGACTTAAACTTGGAGATGCAGGGAAATATATTCAAACTATTAGAAACGTAGGCTATAAATTAGGAGGATAAAGGATGGAAAAAAAAATTTATTTTAATTTGGCGATGGTTGCAACTATCACTGCAATTTTAACATCTGGAATTATAGCTTTTCTTTTTTATGATATATATAGTACAGAAACTAATGGGTATATAGATTTTTCATCTAGAATATTATCAATTCTTCCTGTCACAGTAGGGATTTTAGTATTTATTCTAATATCTTTATATATAGTTGCACATATTTTAACTAATAATATTATAAAACCTATATCAGCTGCAACTCAAAATATAGAAAATATTCTATCAGGAAAAGAAATAGAATATGTAGAAATATATGATGAATTAAAGCCATTTTTACAAACTATACAAATTCAAAAAACAGAAATTGAAAATTATATCTCACAATTAAAAGAAGCTGAAAAAGCCAGAAGAAATTTTACAGCTAACGTATCTCATGAATTAAAGCCTCCTTTAACCTCAATAAATGGATTTGCTGAAATACTAGCTACTGGTACAGTTAGCAAAGAAGATACTATTAAATTTGCTACCATAATTCACAAAGAAGGTACTAGACTACTAAGTTTAATTGATTCTATAATACATCTATCCCATATCGAAGATGAAATGGAAAATACTACTATGGAATTAATTTGTATGTCAGATATTGCTAATGATGTTATATATCCTTTAAAAATAAGAGCTGAAAATAAAAATTTAACTTTAAACTTAGCCATTGAAGATATCTCTATCAAAGCTAATAAAAGAATGATCAAAGACTTATTATATAATCTAGTTGACAATGCTATTAAATATAATAAACCTAATGGTAAAATAGATATATTCATAGGCGAAATTAACAATTCCTGTGTAATTCAAGTTAAGGATACAGGAATTGGAATACCAGAAGAAGAACAGGATAAAATTTTTGAACGTTTTTATATGGTGGATAAAAGTCGGTCAAAAAAAGTAGGGGGTTCAGGTTTAGGATTATCCATTGTAAAACACATAGTAAAATATCATAAAGGACAAATATTTTTAAATAGTAAACTAAATGAAGGAACAGAAATTAAAATAATATTACCTATATAAAAAGTAGGTTGGTATACCAACCTACTTTTTATATAGCTTATTTATCTTCTAGATAAAATATTATGTTCAGTTCTTATAAAATTACTTCTTATTTCTTTCATAGCTGCAATTCTCTCTTCAGCCATTCTATCTGCTGCTTTAGCTGTTGTAATATTTTCTTCTTTTGCAATATCAAAAACTAATCCTATTTGATCATATATAGTTGATGCTTTAGCTAATGCTCTTTCTCTATTGTATCCTTCTAATTCATCTGCTACATTTATAACTCCACCTGCATTCGCTATGAAATCTGGGGCATAAACGATTCCTCTATCCTTTAACATCTTACCATGTTTTTCAATATCTTCTAATTGATTGTTTGCACTACCACATATAGCTTTAACTTTTAATTTTGGTATTGTTTCATCATTTAATATAGCTCCTAAAGCACATGGTGCAAATATATCCGCTTCTACTTCGTATATTTTATCAGGTTCTACTGTTTCAGCACCAAAATCCTTTACTACTCTTTCCATTGCTTCTTTGTCAATATCAGTAACAATTAACTTAGCTCCTGCTTCATGCAAATGTTTGCATAGAGTATATGCTACACTTCCACATCCTTGAACAGAAACAGTTTTTCCTTCCAATGAGTCATCTCCAAAAGCTTCTTTTGCAGTTCGCATCATGGCTCTATAAACGCCAAATGCTGTTACTGGGCTTGGATCTCCTGAGGAACCATGGCTTTCAGATATACCTACTACATAATCGGTTTCTTGATATATAATATCTAAATCCTCTGGACCACTTCCCACGTCTGCAGCTGTTATGTATCTGCCATTTAAGCTTTCAACATATCTACCAAATGCTCTAAGCAATGCTTCTGTCTTGTCCTTCTTTGGATCTGCAATTATTACTGATTTACCTCCACCTATATTTAGTCCTGCTGCTGCATTTTTGTAAGTCATTCCTTTAGCTAATCTCATTGCATCAATTAAAGCCTCTTCTTCTGAATTATAATTCCAAATTCTACAGCCCCCCAAAGCTGGTCCTAAAGTTGTGTCATGAATAGCAATAATAGCTCTTAAACCTGATGTCTTGTCGTGACAAAAAACAATTTGTTCAAATTCCCCAGTTTCCATTTTGTCAAAAATCATAGAGCACACCTCCTAAAATGTGGATTAATATCTACTATTAGATTATATCAAAAATAACTTTTAAATACTAGTATCCTCACGAAATAACGAAATAAAAACAATTTAAAGGATAATACTCATGGTATAATGAAAACAAGCTCTAATATAGCGAATAACGCAATTTCTCCCACTTTTAAGCCAAATAAAAGTGGGAGAAATTTAATCATTTTTTCCCTTGTAATGAACTATACTTATCCATTTATCATCTACTAATATCTTCCTCACCCTTCTTTCGAAATCTATCCTAGGAATCCAAATTTGCCTATCACATCCTAGACATTTTAGTTTGATATCTACTCCTGTACGCATTATCTCCCACTTATTTTCTCCACAGGGATGAGGCTTTTTTAATGTTATAATATCTCCAACTTCATATTTTAACATATAATATTCCTCCTTAGGATTTGTTATTATATATAATCAGTTTAGGATAAGGGATTTCTATGTTTTCTCTATCAAAAGTTTCCTTGATCTTTTTTCTAATCTCCCTTTCTACACTCCACTGATCCATAGGATTGGTCTTTGCTACAATGGTAAAATCTATACCATATTCCCCTAAATTGCTAATTCCCAATATGGTTGGCCCATCTACTATGTTTTTATTATTCTCCCTTATTTCATTACATACCTGTTCTAATATATTTATTACCTTATCCATATCCTCTTCATAGGCTACACTAACCTTTACCAGGGCTCTCATAGCTCCTCTTGTCTTATTGGTTACCGCACCAATATTACTATTAGGGATTATATGAAGTTCACCAGAAAAATCTCTAATCTTGGTTACTCTTACCCCTAATTCCTCAACTATACCTTCATACTCCCCTATTTTAACATAATCTCCTACGGAAAACTGATCTTCAAACAATATGAAAAACCCAGTAATTATATCCTTAACCAAAGACTGGGCTCCAAATCCTATGGCTAATCCTCCAATACCTGCTGTAGCTAATATAGAAGATGTGCTTATATTAAACATATCCAATACCATAACTAAACCTATAAAATAAAATACGTATTTAACAATATTTTTGAGCACAGTTGATAAGGTATTAAGCTTCTTTTCATCAGCATTAAATATATTTTTCTTTCTCTTACCCATGGTTCTATCTATAATTACATAAACAATTTTAGTCAATACTTTTATTACGATAAATATTATAATTATTTTTATACCTTTACCAAGAATATTTAATTCTCCTTTTGAATTTTTAAAAAAATTTTCAATAAAGTTTAATACCTTATCCATCTATAGCTCCCCTTGTTTTCAATTAATCTTTTCAGCAAAGCTTCCTTTCTCATTTTTAACTACTTTAAACATGCCTTCTATGCCTAGTTGATTCTCTATAATTATCTTCTTTGCCAATTCCTTATCCTTAAGATCAAACTTTAAGGCTAAACCACAACTATGAGTAATCTCTCTTGGAGTTGGGATAGTCCTAAACTCGATATCATAATCTTTAAATACTGATTCAGTTCTTATTGCATGGTTTACAGATTTAAAAGTGATTACTCCAAATTGTCTAATTTTCATTATAACATACTCCTAACTTATAGTTATAGTATTTTTAGGATTTTTTAATTTTTCATATATAGTATACATATTTGATATCTCTCCTACTTGCAATTTATCCTTCTTATTAAAAAAGTCTAAGCAAGTACCACAGGATATAATCTCTACTCCTTCTTCTTCTAATTTTTTTAAATCCTCCAATACCTCTGAACCCTCACAAGTTAAATTTATTCCTCCATTATAAAATAACAGAGTGGAGGGATAGGGGGTTGCCTCTGTCAATGTATATATGAAGGATTTTATCAATATCTTTCCTAATTCCTCTGAACCCTTACCCATGGTATCAGAAGCAAAGGCAATAGTTAAATCTTTAAAATCATCGGAAGTGCTTTCCTTAATATTTGCTGCTCCCTCTCCTTTGGTTATGGTAATATGAAATTCCTTATCGCTAATCTCGTCTACTTCGTATTCCAAACCTAAACTATTTGCTAGTTTGGAAACATTGTCCTTTGCTATTTCATTATCTACTATGGTAGTTAATATACCTTCTTCCATTTTATCTAGTTCTTTTTTAGTCATAATAACTGGCTTTGGACAAGCCTCGCCTCTTGCATCTACTTTAATCTTCATATTAAATACCTCCTATATATTAAATATAAGTATATTATACTATCTTTTCACAAGGGTTAATTATAGTTATATTCTATAATCAGTTCATAATCTATAGATATTATCTATGCATCATTTTCTAATACAAATGGAGTTCTTGAAAATATTAATATAAATATTAATATTTTTAATATTTATATTAATATTTTTAAAGTTTAATACTATTATAGTATTGAAAAGATAATAAATATAATTAATTGTTTCCTTTGCCTTATTTAATATACCCTAATATCAATCATATCTAAACACGCATTAAATCAAGCCTATAGGAGGGAGTTTTTTGCAGGAGTATTCTGAAGATATGAAAGCATTATTATATTTTGATACAAATTGGAAAGAAGCAAGGCTAAATATATCTAAATTATTATCGGGAAAAACTGATGATTATCTCTTGAAAGAAACAGAAAAGCAATTTAGGGAATTTTTAAATTAAAGTTTCTTTTCAATAAGTATTATTATTTCCAATATGGTATAATATGTATAGAGGGGAGTGGCTAATATGAAATTTATTAGAACAGTTGCCAATAGTGATATATTAACTGATATAATAGACATTCCAGAAGAACTTAAAAATAGAAAAGTAGAAATTATCATATTACCTTATGAAAATGTAGAAATTATGGATTTCAAAGAACAGAAACCAAGAAATGTACGTGGAGCATTATCAAAATATAAGAATGAAGAATTGCAAGAAAGAGAAGATAGTGCTTGGATAGATGCAATGGTGGATAAATATGAAAATAGCTGATGCAAATATTATTTTGAGATACCTTTTAAATGATAATGAGGAATTATCAGAAAGGGCGGCAGATATATTAGAAAACAATGAGATATTTATCCCTAATGAAGTTATAGCTGAAATCATATACGTTTTAAAAGGTGTATACAAAATTGAAAGCAATGAAATAAGCGATACCTTAATAGAGCTGTTTAAGTATGAAAATTTACAATTTAGTAATTTGGAAGTATTGATTAAAGCCCTAAATTTATTTGGAAAAGGAAAAATAGATTTTGTAGATGCCTTGTTATATGCCTATAATAGGGTAAATGGACATGAAGTATACACATTCGATAAAAAATTGAATAAATTATTAAAACATAATTAGATGGAAAGAAATTGATAGTGCAAGGGGGACTGTCCGAGACCACTGAAAAAGTGGTCTTTATTCTTGTATATTAAATCGTTAAATCTTAAAATCCAAAAATCTCCCTAAAAACAAGGATATCTTGGATAAAATTAACTGGAAGAGAGG
>JAAYFV010000189.1 GCA_012728075.1 Tissierellia bacterium | reverse complement strand
TCTTCTACGCTATATTTATTAGACAATACATAACAGTTATTTCCTGACACTTTATTTAATATATCATAACTAATGGATAAGTCCTCTGGATAATGCATAGGTATTAAAATTATATTTGAATTATATTTATTCCCAATATAATCTATAGATTTAGCCATATTATCCACAAGATTATGGGCATCCTTCCACTCCCTAATAGAAACTCCAACTAAGGGTTTGTCAAGGGGAATAGCTTCCTTTTTTAAAATTTTAAGTATTATAGCTCTATCACTAGGCTCTAGATTAAATACAGGATCTGCCGTTACATGTATATTTTCATTTTTTACCCCTAATTCCTCTAAAAATATTTTAGAATCCTCATCCCTTAATGTAATCAAATCCACTTTATTTAAAATATTCCTAGTTAAAACCCTATTGATGTTCCTATTAATAGGCCCTATACCATTAGCATATACCATAACTGGTTTCTTATATAGTTTTGCTAATTTCATAAGAGTTATATAATAGAGTAAGGATCGAGTACTAGTTACATCCTGTAAAAGGCTTCCTCCACCACTTATGAATAGATCACAATCCTTAATGGCTTTAACTACACCCTTAATGCCAAATCTATTTACCGCCTCTATACCGTATATCTCCTCTGTACAGGATGGATTATTAGATAAAGCAATTATCCTTACATCCTCCCCAATCCTCTTTATATCCTTTACTATGGCTTTTAAAATAGCATCATCACCACTATTGTCAAATCCATAATAACCAGAAATTAGTATTTTCTTATCTGCACCCATATTTATTCTCCTTTTTTAACTAATCTCCTTGGATTTACCTGATATTCGCATAAGGGCTAGTATAAGAGCAACTAGTGTCCAAAAAGTAATTATGATTTTAGGAAGATATAAAACACTTTCCACTGCCCCATGGGCCAATAGTGCAGACAGCCCTGCAAGTACTCCTCCTGCCATGGTCCTAATGTATCTATCTTCATCCTTCATAAGCCTCTTGATGGCATATTTGTATAATACAAATATAAACATTACAAAAACTATTAACCCTAGTATCCCCATTTCACCCATAGTCTGTAAATAAGTATTATGTGAATGGTAGGCAGGCATAGTCCTTATATAGGTCTCAAAGGTAGTCTTAAAGGGGATATATCCAAATCCCACACCTACAAGCCAATTATCCCGTATGATCTCCAAGGTAATCTTCCATAGTCTAATTCTATATGCATTAGAGGAATCGCCTAAATTTCCAATGGTTAAAATCCTATTGATAATACTTTGAGGCAGAAAATATATGCCTAATAATGCTATTGGGATTAAAGCCAGTAATAACTTTTTTTCGATTAATATTATAAATATAAATATACCAAAGGCAAATCCAACCCATCCACCTCTAGATAGTGTTAGAACTAAGGCTATAGTTAGTATTAGACTAGTTATTAAAAATATAGCCTTTTTATGAATCTTTTTAGAATACCAAAATAAAGCAGCAGAAATAGGAATAATCATAATCAAATATTCAGCTAGTATATTGGGATTTCCAAATACAGAATAAACCCTAGTCTTTATATCTGGATTGTTTACTGAATCTACCCATTTATCCTCCATTTCCACCCCCACCTTATACTGATATAAGCCGTATAAGGCTACTAATGTAGCAGCGATGACTAAAAATGTTACAAGTATATTAAAATCTTCTTTTGTTTGGATATTGTTAATCACCACTAATACAAACCCTATAGCCGTAAAATGGATAGCTAAGTCCCTAAAGCTTCCAGAAGGATCTATAGATGTAATGGTGGAAATCAAGATAAGCAATGCATATATTATAATGGGTATATCTACAGCTTCTTTTGATAGAGGATTCGTCATTTTAAATAATCCCTTGTAGATATAAACCCCTACTAAAAATATCAAGTATAATAGATTTAACATATCAGGCATAAAAGGCAACATGAGTACAGCCAAATATATACCTATCCTTATCTCATAAAGTATTAATACTACTCCTATAGTTCCTAATACTAAAAACATAAAATAATTCAACGGCAATTTATAATATATAAAAGAAAATAATATGCCTAAAGCTACAGGGAGAATTAATTCTTTTTTGTTTATACGCTCTACCACCACTGATCCACTCCCTCATCTATAGTAAATATACTTTTCATAAAGGAACAAAAATGGCTTCCCTTTAGTATAGTACTGTAATCTTGTTTGGCATTTAATCCTATAATGGATAGACTTATTAAAGCTAAAGCGACTAAATAGGATTTACCAGCAAAAAAACCCCTCATAAGATTGTTGGTAATTATCCCCGCGCCAAAGGATATGAAAAACACGTAGAAGGTCCTTTGTAGATGTACTTCATCCTTAAAAAGATCATATACTGTATTGTAAATAATACTTCCAGGATTGTTTTTTTCTATCCCTTTTCTCAAACTTATGAACAGCTCGTTTATTCCATGTACAATCCTAGAATATATATCGTACAAAAGGCTTTCCCTTATTAGGCTTCTACTAGAAGTAAATAGCCTAACTACATTGGAGCCTTTAGAGATTTTGTTGATACAATTACCAACAAAATGGTTCAATTTCTTTAAAAAACTATATTGATAACTTTCCGTTAGAACTCTCCATATGTTTGTTAATAAGCCGACAAATACGCTGTTGTACATACAAAC
>JAAYFV010000188.1 GCA_012728075.1 Tissierellia bacterium | reverse complement strand
CCTTAACCTCATTAAAAACTTCTTTTACCCTTCACTATATCTTTAAAAACGATATGTTCATCGTCATGAGTAAGTTTCATAACAACATATCGTTTTCGTTGATAATTCTCCATCTTGTTGTCTAACTCTATTGCTATTTTTTCTGTATTCCTACCACGCACTCAACGTGTGTCGTTCTCGGGAACATATCCATTAACTTCATCTTATCTATTTTATATCCCCTATCTATAAACACCTTCAAATCCCTAACCAATGTAACAGGATTACAGGATACATATACAAAGGTTTTAGGATTAAAGTCTATTATCTTGTTTATAGCTTTAGGATTGATCCCATCTCTAGGTGGGTCTATTATTATTAAGTCAGGAGTCTCCTTTAGATTATCTACCTCTTTTAAGACATCCCCTGCAATAAACTCCACATTGTCAAGACCATTTAGCTTAGCATTTTCCCGAGCCATCTCTACAGCTTCTTCAACGATTTCTATCCCTATTACCCTTTCACATACTGGTGACAAAATCTGGGCTATGGTACCTGTACCAGAGTATAAGTCGAATACTACATTATTCTTTTCATCTCCAACAAATTCCCTTACTATGGAATACAACTTTTCAGCACCAAAGGTATTAGTTTGAAAGAATGAGAAAAGGGATATTTTAAACTTCAATCCTAATATTTCCTCTATTACATAATCCCTCCCATATATTAAACTTAACTCATCTACTTTAATAGCATCGGCTAAACTATCATTCATAGTATGAAATATTCCTACAATATTTCCTTTTATCTTCTCACATCCAAGAAGCAAATCCTTAAATTCCTCTAGATTTATCTCTCCTTGAGAACTGGTTACTAAATTTATAAGTATTTCCCCTGTTGATAAAGCTTTTCTAATAACTAGATGTCTCAATATCCCAACATGACTTTTTTTGTTATAGTGAGGTATGCCCTTTTCCCTAAAATAATTTAACACTTCCTTTAATATGACTACAAAATCTTTATCTACAATATTACATTCTGTAACCTCCACAATTTCATAAAATTTCCACCTTTTATGAAGACCTAAAGACAATGGCCCTCCCTTCTCTACATCCCCAAAAGTATATTCCATCTTATTTCAATATCCTTCTATACGGGGACTTTCTTCTATTCCTAAATAGTTAAAATCCTTTATACCTTCTCTCTCAAATAGTTCAAGTACTAAACTTTCCTTAAATTTCAATTCCTCTTCATAGGGAATCCTTTGATAAGTGCAACCTCCACAACTTCCAAAATGAGGGCAGCCTATTTCCGTTTCTATAGGGGATTTATCCAATATCTCAAGTATTTTCCCTTCAATATAATCCCTCTTCTTTCTACCTAAGAGAACCTTAACTCTTTGCCCTTTTATACCACCTTTACATATGATCTTTTTACCTTCAAATTCTCCTACAGATTTATTTGGAAAGATATTATCTTTTATTTCCATTTCAATTATTTTCTTTTTTCTTGCCATGTACTCAACTCCTTCCAAATTATTATACCAGTTTTTATTGGAAAAAATAAAGGAAGTATTTACGCTATATCTAGTTGATAGTTCTTCGCTTGAGTAGTAAATAACTTATAATATAGACTATCCTTTTTCTCCATTAAATTAGCATGACTATCATAATCTACTACCTTGCCATCTTCAATAAGTAAAATCCTATCACAAAATACGCTACTAGACATACGGTGAGAAATATATATGGCAGTTTTACCCTTTACCAAAGTATTAAAATGTTCATATATCTCCGCTTCTGCTAAAGGATCTAATGCAGATGTAGGTTCATCTAAAATAATTAAAGGAGCATCTTTATATAGTGCACGAGCTATTGCAATCTTTTGACTTTCTCCACCAGATAACTCTATACCCTTATCGTCATAAGCCTTACCTATAAGGGAATCTAGCCCATTGGGTAAAGAATCAATTTTTTCTTTCAATCCTACTTCTTCTATTAAATCCATTATTTTTTTATCTTCTTTATATCTCTCATTACAACTAATATTTTCTCCAACAGTAAATGCAAAAAGTTTATAATCTTGAAATATTACAGCTATTTTTTCCATATAGGACTCATATTCATAATCATATATATTGTGTCCATTTACAAATATTTCTCCAGAATCTGGTTCATAAAGACGACACAATAATTTAATCAATGTAGTTTTACCTGCTCCATTTAATCCTACAATAGAAATTTTCTCTCCCCCCTTGATATCAAAGGAAATATCCTCTAATACATATTTATCGCTACCTGGATATTTAAAGGAAACATTTTTAAAGGATATGGATTTAATTTCATCTTCCATTTTTAAATTCCCACTATATTCCTTGGTTTCAGGAAGAGATATAAACTCCATAAATGGATCTAAATATTGTAACATTTGAAAAGTTAATGTTATATTCTTTCCTAATTTTGTAGTAGTTTGAGAAAAGTTAATTGCTGCATTTACATACATGGTAAAAGAACCAATGCTAATATTGGGACCAAATTTATCACTAATAACCCTAAGTCCCACATATCCATAGGCGATACTTGCTTGTAAAACATTGATTACATTATATAATCCTTCTATCTTTCCTAATCTATTGTAAAAAACTTGAAATTCATCCATTAAATCTTTATTGTATTCTATCACTCTCTGAGTTAACATTGGTCCCATATTATAAAGACGAAAATCTTTTTGAGGTTTATCCTGAAAACCAAGCCCTATATAATATCCATATTTCCTATTAATGGGGATTATAGATTGGAAAAGTTCTTGTTGATAATTGGCAAAGGAACTGTATATCCAAAGGTTTAAGCCAATAGTTAATAATAAAAATACTACCAATACCCAAGATAATGAAAATAGTATTATAAGTAAACTAATTATGGTAATTAAATCCCTTATTGTATTAGTTATTCCTACAATTATATTTTCTAATGCAGATTGATTATTAATGGCAAAAACAGCTCTTTCCTTTAAATCCAAATAATATGGGTTTTCCAAATAGGAAAAATCCACATTCATAATCTTATTTGCCATAATTTGACTCATCTTTTCTTCTAATTTAATTCGTCCTATGGTCAATTGCTTTTTCATTATATTTTCAATAAGTTTGAAAATTACATTGGATAAAACAATGGCAGAACCTAAAATTAAAAGCATTTGAGGATCTTTATTCCCTAATAACTCGTCTATTAGATACTTAGGTAATATAATATTTACAACAATTCTAGCACTTTCTAATAAAGCATTTACCAGTAATAGTATAATATAGCTAGGGGAAGCCTTCCAAGAAATACTTAAAAATGATTTCATTTTTTTAAGCTGTTTCAATTATTTCTCCTCCTTCTTGATAATATTTCCCTTGAATAGTAAACATCTTATAATATTCCCCTCGTTTTTCCATAAGTTCTTCATGGGTACCATATTCTATCAAACCCCTTTAATCAAATAAAGCTATAACATCACAAAATTTAGTACTAGATAGACGATGGGATATATATATGGAAGTTTTATTTTCTACTAATTCACTAAAATCTTTATATATTTCTGCTTCAGCCAATGCATCTAATGCAGAGGTAGGTTCATCCATTATTACCATATTTCCATTTTTGTATAGTGCACGTGCTATGGCTAGCTTTTGGCTTTCCCCTCCAGATAATTCTATTCCATTTTCATCTATAATCTTTAACATCATTTGTTCTATCCCTTTTGGAAATGAATCTACTTTATCTTTAAGCCCTACCTTGTCTAAAACTTCATATACTCTATTTATATCTATATTTTCCGAAGTACAAGCTATATTTTCTGCCAAGGTAAAAGCTAAAATGTTTACCTCTTGAAACACTACAGAAAACATAGAATAAAGTTCTTTTTTATTGAAATCTTTTATGGGAATGCCATTAATTAATATCTCTCCTTCATCTACATCATATAGTCCTGTAATTAATTTAACTAAAGTGGATTTCCCAGCTCCATTTAAACCCACAATAGCTAGTCTTTGACCTTTAGGTATTTTAAAATTTAAATTTTCAAATATATAATTATCTGTTTTAGGGTATTTAAAGCTAACATTTTTAAATTCAATTTCCAGTGTGTCTTTTTCAATGGCCTTTTTTTCTCCACCAACTTCTCCTAAATCAGTATCCAAAAATTTAAAGAAATCATATACATATAAAGATTCACGATAT
>JAAYFV010000025.1 GCA_012728075.1 Tissierellia bacterium | reverse complement strand
CTTTAAACCCTTCTTGCATTTCTCCGTACATCATTGTCATAAATTCAAATAATTGTTCATTGGATATACCCTCACCCAATCCAATCACCCCTGTGTATAAACTACATTTAGTATATCATTAATTTAATCCTATATTCAATATAAAAATTATAAAAGGAACTACAAGTCTAAAATATATTCTGTAAAAACTGTGCTACAATACCTGCTAAATTGGAAGAATTAATTAAAACAACATGCTTTAAAAAAGACTAACTCCTGATTTACACGATGATGCTGCTAGCGTATTAATATTAGAAAAATGTCATTTTGTTTTGACAAATGTATTGTATCTTTTCCTTGTAAATTCCAGCTTCTTGGGGTATTCTTAATATTAAGAATATTAGATATTAAAACTTTGTCAAAAGAGGAGCGCACCCATGTTGGATTTCACCATTAGACAAAAGAATATCCTAAAGGATATATTGGATAATGAAATCATAAATATTGAAGATATTGCAAAAAGAAATAATGTATCGGTTCGAACCATATATAGGGATATAGAAAAAATAACAGAGGAACTATCTTATTTGAATTTACAATTAAATAAAGAAAAGGACAAATACATTATAGAAGGAAGTCAAGACAATTTACTTGAATTAAAACATATTATTGCTAATACCTACTATGAGCTTACTCCATTGGAAAGAAAAAAGATAATATTAAAAGAACTATTGACTTCTAAAGAACCAATTAAATTAGAATACTTTGCAAAGGTATTTGATTTAACACCACCTACTATAAGCTATTATCTAAAGGATATAGAAAAGTGGCTTGAAAAAAACAATATACTTTTAATTTCCAAGCCAGGTGTAGGTATAAAAATAGAAGGCAGTGAAGAAAATATTAGAAAAGCAACTGCCAACTTCATATATGAAAATATGGACTTAAATTCCCTAATGGAGTATATGCACATAGATAATGTAAATGGGTTTATGCCTAAGGAAAGCAAAGTATTTGATCTACTGGATATAGAGATTGTATCCCAAATAGAAAAATCCATAATAAAACTACAACAGATATATAATTATCCTATTTTAGACAAGGTATATATAAATCTTACTATACACATAGCATTGGCTATAAAAAGAATAAAAAAAGGCGAAGAAATTAAACTAGATCCAAATACATTAAAGGAATTAAAAAAACGTAAAGAATTTGAAATGGCAAACATATTAACTCAATTTTTAAAAGAAACTACAGGGATAGAACTTCCAGAAGATGAAGTAGGATATATAACTATGCATCTATTGGGATTGGATTATAAATCTACTCTCGATGCTGAGTATAAAACTTATGCCAATGAAATGGTCAATATAATCATAAAGGAAGCCAATAAAAAATTTCATGTGGATTTTTCTAAGGATAATTTATTAATAGATGGCTTAACAAACCATCTAATGTATACCATAACAAGGATTAAATCCAATTTAAATATTAGAAATCCCATGTTAAAGGAAATAAAGGAAAAATATAATCTATTATTTAACAAAACTCAAGAAATAATGAATGTAGTAATACAAAAATACAATATTGATATTCCAGAAGATGAAATAGGCTATATAGCTATTCATCTAGGAGCTGCTATTGAAAGGATTGGTGATAAAGAAAACCTTTACAATGTTGTTGTGGTATGTTCCAGTGGTATAGGTTCATCCCAGATGCTACTTTCAAAATTAAATAAGTTTCCCCAGTTAAACATATTAGGATGTTGTTCCCTAGAGGAACTAAAATATACACTTAACAAAAATCATGTGGATTTGGTCATATCCACTGTACCTATATGTGACAATTTAGGTGTTAAAAAGGTGATTGTTACACCTCTTTTGTTAGATGAGGATATTAAAAAAATAGAGGAAAGCTTAAATATTAAAAATCTATATATTCCTGAAACAAAAAAATCTCAAAATCCAATATTAAATCGAAAAAAACAAATCAAAAATATTGCAATATATGGCTCAAATATAGTGGATATACTAAAAAATACTCACATGATAATACACAGGGAACAAAATATAGAAAATATAATAGATGAACTGTTAAAAGTCCATCTTGAAAATAAAAAAATTGATAAAACTGGGAAGGATAAAATACTTGAAAAACTTATAGATAGAAATACCCTAGCACCTATAATACTCCCCAATAAAAAATTTGTACTATACCACATAGCTACTAATTATGTTGATGAGATACTAATCACCATTGGAAAATTTAAAATTCCTATCTCTATGAAAAATATATTAGGGAAAAAAGAGCTAGTACACACATCCTTTTTGTTGGTAGCTCCTAAGGATAAAAAGAGCATTGAAACATTGGGAGATCTTTCTGCAGCACTAATAGAAGATGACAAACTGGTAGAAGAATTAAATAATTCTACAGATGAAAAACAAGTAGTTGAAGCCTTGGAAGATGCCCTACTATTAAACTACTATAAGGAAATAAGGAGGATATATGATGAATGGGCATAAAAATATAAAAAATTCCCATATAAAACTATTTACAATACTATTAACAGCTATATGGCTAATATCAGGCATATATTATGGATTTAAATATGGTTTAAAAATTGGAATATCTGTTATAATATTTGGCTTGGCATTTTTAGTAGTATTTAAATTAATCCAACAATATTCTTTAAAAATGCTTAAAACATATGATGAAAATTTAAATAATAGAGGAGGTAAATAAAATGAAAGCTATAATACTTTGCAGCTGGGGTGCTACATCTAGCAGTTTAGCTAAAAATGTAAATGATGCAGCTAAGAAAAGAAATATAGATATAGAAGTAGATGCAGGAAGTACAATAGATTTTAAGAAAAAAGCTGATGAATATGATGTTGCTTTGTTGGAACCTCAAGTAAGACATTTAAAAAATGAAATTGAAGAAATAGGCAAAAAACATAGTGTCAAAGTAGACCTAATTGACATGCAAGCTTTTGCTACTTTTGATGGTGAAAAAGTACTTGATCAAATATTAAGTCTAATAGATAAATAATTTGGAGGTGGATAGAATGAAAAATAATTCTTTGATGGATTGGATGGAAAATAAGCTTATGCCTGTATTGGCTAAAATTGCACAAAATGTCTATTTACAATCTATAAGAGATGCATTTGCTATATTTGCTTTACCAGTGATAGTAACTGGAGCTCTTTTCTTGATTGTAGCTAATCCCCCTGTTTCAATAGAATGGGGATTTATACAAGCGTGGGCTAGAGCTATAGAACCTATACAAGGACAAATACTAATACCATTTCAATTAACCTTTGGATTAATGTCTCTTATGGTAGCTTTTGGTACTGCATATAGTTTAGCATCTAGATGGGATTTGGATGATACTATTACAGGAATTATATCCATGTTGTCCTTTTTAATAGTTAGTTTCCCAGCAACAGATATTACTCAAGTTCCCTTTGGTGATGTATTAGATTATTTAGGTGGGCAAGGGCTATTTGTTGCCATAATAGTGGGAATTGTAACTGCTTGGATTATGAGATTGTTTACTCAAAAAGGATTAGTACTTGAGATGCCTGCAGGAGTTCCCCCATATGTAACTAGAACATTTAGATCTTTAGTACCTTTTTTTGTAACTACAATATTATTCTGGGCTATAGAATGGATAGTATGGTCTAACTTTAATGTTACACTACCTCAATTGGTATTGGATTTATTTAAACCATTAGTTGCTGTATCTGATAGCTATCCTGCTGCATTAGCTCAAATCGTATTGATGATGCTTCTATGGTCTGTGGGAATTCACGGTATGAATGTGGTATCATCAGTTGCTTATCCTTTCTGGATGACTCAATTAGCAGCTAATGCTAAAGCAGCAGTTGCAGGAGAGGTATTACCAGGTATAGTTACAGAACCTTTCTTCCATATGTTTGTCCATATAGGAGGGTCTGGAATTACTTGGCCTTTGGTTATAATGTTTTTAATGTCTAAATCTCAGCAATTGAAAAACATAGGTAAAACCTCATTAATTCCAGCAGTATTTAATATTAATGAACCAGTAATATTTGGTGCACCATTGGTATTAAACCCAATAATGTTTATACCCTTTATATTAGCGCCCGCTGTAACCACTACCATAACATATATTGCATTTGCTACAAACTTTGTACCTAGAACTATAATACAACCTCCCTTTACAGTTCCAGTATTTTTAGGAGGTATAATATCTACAGGCAGCTGGAGAGGTGCACTGCTACAATTAATCAACTTAATAGTGGCTGCAATAATATACTATCCATTCTTTAAAACCTATGAAAAACAATTGGTTAAAAATGAAATGGAAGCATTAAAGGACAACGAATAATTTTACTGTATTGGAGGTAAAAGTATGACTGAACAAACTTTAGAACTGGAAGAGATTGTATTCAACCTAGTCCTTCATGCTGGCAATGCAAGGGCTAAAGCCTATGAAGCATTAGATGCAGCTGAAGAAGGAAATTTTGAAGAAGCAGAAAAACTATTAGATGATGCAGATGAAGAATTTGTCGAAGGTCATAAGTATCAAAATATGCTAATTCAAGGAAAGGTAAGTGAACAACCAAACTTTTTGGTAATTCACTCTCAAGATCATCTAATGACAGCCATGGCAGAAAAAAATCTAATAAAAAGATTTATTAAGCTATATAAAAGATTAGAGAATGAAAAATAAAATAAACTTACAAAAGCCAGGTTATTGATATTAATAGCCTGGCTTTTGTAAATCATAAAATCTCTCTCATTTTATCCCCATACTCTTATGCTGTTTATGATACTTTAAAAGTAGGCCACCATAATAATTGAAAACCAAGCCACCTTAAAATATAATTCCCCTTAAGCATATCTTTTTAAGGGGGAGATGGAGGGTGAGTGGTTATTTACAATGTATAGGATATTTCATTGGGTTTCATTTTTTGATTTTCTTTCACTTCATTTTACAACTTGCCACTTTCCCTCTTGTTTTAGAGGTTGACCTAATATACTTTGGGTATTATATAGATAAATAGTCTATATTTGGAGGTGGTAAGAATATGTCTAGATTTCACAAAAGTCCTAATATATACGTTAATCAAATAGCCTTAAAGGTAAATAATTTAGATGCTTCTATTGAATTTTATGAAAAAATAATGGGATTTAGGACTATTGATAGAATTGAAACAAAAGCTACATTATCTGTTGACGGAATAACTCCTATAATAATCTTAGAACAACCAGAGAATATAAAACCAAGACAGTTAAGAAGAACAGGCTTATACCACTTTGCAGTATTGTTACCTAGTCGGAAGGATTTGGGTGTGTTTTTAAATCATATAAAAGATGTAGGCTATCCTCTTATGGGTGCTTCCCATCATGGGGTAAGTGAAGCAATCTATCTTCAAGATATTGATGATAATGGCATTGAAGTATATGCTGATACCCCTATTAATAAATGGAAATGGGAAAATGACACATTAGAAATGTATACTATAAGACTGGATTTAGATAGCCTTATGGAGGAAGGAAAAGGTGAAAAATGGCAAGGTATACCTAAAAATACTATTATAGGTCATATACATCTTCATGTATCCAATTTGGAAGAATCGGAAAAATTCTATATAGATGGATTAGGATTTCAAGTAGTTACAAGAATACCTGGACAAGCTACTTTCATCTCTACAGGTGGATATCATCATCATATAGCCTTTAATATTTGGAATGGAAAAGGTATATCATCTCCTGATGAAAACAGCGTAGGTATGAAATACTTTGAAATAAAATTCCCTAATGAAGATTCTAGAGATAAAACCATAGATAATTTAAAAAATTTAGGTTATGAAATAAAAAATGAAGATAAAACTATTGTCACATTAGACCCTTCTAACAATAAAATACATTTAGTCTTATAAATATTTAAAGGGGAATCTTTCAGATGGACTTATTTTTATTAATTCCACTTCAGTTCCCTCTAATTTCCTTATTGCCTGTTTTAACATTCCCAATGACGAATCTACTCCCACTACATATATCCCTAAATCCTGCAAAACATACAATAAGGCTCCAGTACCACAGCCTAAATCAAGTACCCTTTTATATTGGGTAATATCTACCTCCTCTCTTATCCTGTTTAATATTTTTCTATAATACTTTACCTGATAGTTAAAAAACAAGGCATAGATGGATTGAAAAATTCAAAAACATATTTGGGACAAAGGGTCAGACCCTTTGTCCCAAATTGACCCTTTGTCCCATCCATTATATAAATAAACTCATATTAGATTCATCTGATGCATCTATCAT
>JAAYFV010000187.1 GCA_012728075.1 Tissierellia bacterium | reverse complement strand
GCACAGGTTTCTTGGATGAATTGGGCGGACCTAGTGCTTATGGCTACAATATAAATATACCCCTTCCCCCTGGTACTGGAGAAGAAGGATTTTTATATGTACTAGATAATGTGGTAATGCCCATATTAGAGGAATACAAGCCAGATATTATAATAAACTCTGCTGGGCAGGACAACCATTATACAGATCCTATTACCAATATGAACTTTACCGCTCAAGGTTACGCAAAATTAAACGATAGATTAAATCCAGACATTGCAGTTTTAGAAGGAGGATATTCTATAGAAGGAGCTTTACCCTATGTTAACCTTGGTATTATACTTGCCATGGCTGGTATAGACTATTCCCATGTCCATGAACCCGATTATGATAGAGATAGATTAAAACAACCTAAAGATATTACCGAATATATTAAACAAATATCTGAAATAGTGTATAGTCGTTGGAAGGATAAAGAAGACCTAAGAATAAAGGAATTCAAAGGTTATGATCAGGTAGAAAGAACTAGACAAATATATTATGATACAGATAGGATACTTGAAAATCAATCTCAGAATTTCAAAATTTGCAAAAAATGTTCCGGTTTAAATACTATTAAATCCCAAAGTGGTGAAGGTTATAGGGTATTTGCCATACAAATTCCTGTAGATGCTTGCTCCAAATGTATCGATGAAGGATATAGATTATATAAAAATCCTAAAGGAAATTATACCCATGTCTATCTTCAAGATAGGGTAAATGATGAATATCATGCAAAATAATATTGAGTAGGTAGTTTAAACTACCTACTTTCTTTTTATATGCATCTCACCATTGTATTCTCCATCCTTTAATACTATATAATGATCTTTGTAATTGATTACAAAGTTGAGCATAGACGATTGAAGGTCTATATTCCTTAAAAAATGTATGGTACAGTAATCATTATTTTCTTCAGTGGAAAACCTAAGTACAATATTTTTTACTTCTGTCAACTGTATTCTACTGTCTATATAATCTGGCAAATCTTCTAAGTACAGATTTAAAGTTCTAAAATTAGTAGGTATGAATAGGTCCACATCTGAATTTTGTTCCATCAAAGTTCTTATTTCAAAATCGCTTTTTATAATTAACTTTTCTTTTTCGTATATTATCATTTTTCACTACTCCTTGCTATTACTTTGTTTCCTCTATTTTTATATTATCATCATTTCTAGGACTCTTTTTTAAAACTATAATATACCATATTACCAGTACAACTCCCTTAAATATACTGCTAATACTTATACTCCACCATACTCCATTTAATCCTAATGAAGTAGAAGAAAGAATTAATGCAGCTGGGATACGTAATCCATTAAACAATATTCCTACAAAAGAGGGAGGTATAGTCTTTCCCAATCCATTAAAAGCACCTTGGGTAGCAATCTCTATGGTCATAAAAAACTGAGATATTCCTAAAATCCTAAGATATGTTATACCAATTTCCAAAGCCTCTTTATCATAAGGAATAAATAATCTAAATATAGGACTTGCACCAAATATCAACAAACAAGTAGCAAATATACCTATACTCCCTACGATTAATAGCCCTTTACGATATCCTTCCCTTATTCTGTCCCATTTACCTGCACCATAATTTTGTCCAACGAAAGCAGATATAGCGGTGGAAAAACCTCCTGCAGTCATCCAAGAAATGGACTCTATCTGAGAACCAACCTTTTGTACTGCAATAGGTTTTGGCCCCCATTGAGCGATTATCCTAGCTATAACCATAGCTATACTTGCAAACAGCCCTGTTTGAATTGATGATGGAAATCCTAATTTAAATATCCTCTTTAAATAATATTTATCAGGAATTTGGAAAATATTTAATCCAGTAAATAGGCTAGACTTACTCTTAGCTATTATAACAAATATAAAGGTAACGGTAAACTGGGCAATTATAGTAGCTAAAGCTGCACCTTTTATTCCCATTTTGGGAAATGGCCCAATTCCCAATATCATCAACGGATCTAGTATCATATTCATGATTAGGCCTATTACATTTATTTTAAAAGGGGTAGTACTATTGCCAGAACCATTATATATACCTGAAAATACAGGATTTAAAAAATAAAATACAAGACCTATGGATATTATAAATAAATAATCCGTAGCCATTTGAATTACTTCTTCATCTCCTAGATTAAAAAAACCAATAATCTTGTGTCTAAATATCATCAATAATATAGAATAAATTAAAGCTACTATAATATCCAACTGTATAGTATGAAATACATATTTTTTAGCTCCCTCTATATCCTTTCTACCTAAAGATTGAGCTACCCCTACTTCTGCACCTATTTTAGGGACCATCAATAAAGCAGTGCCAAACCAAGTAAAAAAACCCGCTGTTCCTGCAGCGGCTACTGCATTAGTACTCACCCTACCTAACCATATCATATCCATCATATTATATGCCATCTGAACAAAAGAAGTAGCCATAATAGGTATGGCTAGCTTTACTAAAGTTCCCGTTATATGCCCTTCTGTTAAAGTTCTATTCTCCATAGTATCCTACCTCCCTACTATGATTGAATATTTATTTCGTAACACTAACTTATCCTATTCTATAATATAGTTTGAAATTGTTCAAGGGGATTTTATATTATCACCTTACATCATTTTGTTCAAAAAATGTCTTTACATTGTATAGTATAAGCAAATTGTCTATACCTTCATCTTCTATTATATGATTCAAATCTTCATCATAATATCTAGGATCTACTACATATATCTCACTAAAATGACTAGTTAAAAATGGGATAAAGCTGTTGGCATTGGATTCTATTTTTATAAGGGGATGGTTCCCACCTAAAAACACCCTATATTTATCCTTTTTATCAAGGCTATCCATGTCATATAGGGAATTAGCAACGCTCCCTTATGGAACCATAGGCTTAGGTTTCCAAATCAAAAAGGGATCTATAAAATATAGATCCCTTCTATTACTACCTATTCCACCTATGGCCTCTCATTATTCCATGGCCAAAACCTCTTTTCAAACCATTTTCATCCTTCCAAACATATCCACCTTGGCAAGTACCTGGCATAAAACCATTCTTTTCGTGAAATTCTTCCATTGATTTGAAATGATCATTCCAAACCTGAAATTCTTCTTTAGTAATTTGCCCATCTGTTAATGCTTTTTCTAATTGAGCTTTTTTCCATTCCATTCGCTGCTGAAACCAAACTTCTCGTTGTTTGTTATCAATTCTTGATCCTAAGTTAGTTTTTTGTTCTGTATCAGATACTTTAAGAAGTTCAGCATATGAAAAACTAGCTGATAAACCTACTACCAATGCTAAAGCTAAAACGAGTAATATCTTTTTCAAGTTATCTCCCCTTTCTTTTTTAAATTCATTTTAAATCTTAAATATGTAGGAAATATGGAGAACTGAAAAGCCATCTTCATATTTCCTACATATTTTATTATTATAATTAAGCTAAAAGTTCAAGGAGGGAAAATACTATGTGCCATGGATTTGGATTTTATAATTATCCAGGTAACACTTGGTTGCTGGGAGGAATGTTAATCTTTAGGGCGCTGTTTGCTATTGGATTATTGGCTTTAGGATACAAACTAATTATGGATTTTATTAATAATAGGACTTCTACTAATTAACTGAAGGACAAAAGCTAAGTAGTTCTCTATTAAAACTTAGCTTTTGCTTTATTTTTGGGTATTATATATTTGAGGTGAAAGAAATGGATCAAATTAAAATATTGGTTGTCGAAGATGAAAAAAACATCTCCCATGTGATTAAAGCCTATTTAGAAAAAGAAGGATTTGATGTAACTATTGCTATAGATGGCAAGGATGCCCTAGATATGTTTTCTAAAGAAGAATTTCATTTGATAATTTTAGATCTGATGTTACCTAAATTATCTGGGGAGGAAGTATGTACCACCATAAGGGGTATCTCAGATATTCCAATTATAATGTTAACGGCTAAGGTAGAAGAAGATGATAAAATAGAAGGTCTATCCATTGGAGCTGATGACTATATTACTAAGCCTTTTAGTCCTCGAGAATTAGTCAGTAGAGTTAAGGCTTTACTAAGAAGAAGCTATAAAGAATTAAGCCCCTTAGCTGAAAAATTGAGTTTTAACAATGGAAATCTAAAAATAGATATAGATAAAATGGTAGTAAGAAAAAATGGCAAAAATGTTCATTTAACTACTAACGAATTCAAAATATTATCAGCTTTATTGACAAATCCTGGTCAAGTATTTTCAAGGGAACAATTAATTGAAATTGCCTTTGGATATGATTATGATGGTTTTGACAGAACTGTGGATACCCATATTAAAAATATTAGGCAAAAAATAGAAGACGATCCCAAGAATCCCATATATATTATCACCGTATATGGAGCAGGTTATAAGTTTGGAGGAATTTAAATGAGTCTAAATAAAAAATTAACTCTAAGCTTTATTTTTGTTGTTTTTATTTCCATTATAATAATTAGTTTTATTTCAAATAAAATGATAAACGATAAATTTGATACTTATTTAATAGATGAAAGAAATAAAAAATTTGAAACTATAAAAGAGAATATCAATGAACTATTTTTACAAAAAGGTAGTAATATAACTTCTGATGATATATCAAATTATGCCAAAATGGAAGATATCTATATAGAGATTAAAGACCTAAAGGATGTTATGATATGTAACGCAAATAATAAACCCTACCATAGAAAAATGATGAATAAGAGGATGAAAAACCATGGCAAGATGATGAATTCCTATTCCAAAGATACATCAGGTGTATATGTGGAAAAAACTTTTCCATTGTTACAAAATGAAAAACAAATTGCTACATTGATAATAGGCTATTTTGATACTGCCCATTTAACAGAAGCTGCATTAATATTTAAAAATACTTTAACTAAATCCTTTATCTTATCAGGAATAATAACCATAATACTTGGGCTATTAATCAGTGTATTTTTATCAAAGGAATTATCCAATCCCTTGATAAATATAACAGAAACAGCAAATCTAATAAGAAATGGCAACTTAAATGTTCGTTCTAATGCTAAGACTTCTACAAGGGAAATCATGGAATTATCTAATTCTATCAATTACTTAGCTGAAACATTGGAAAAACAAGAGCTTTTAAGAAAAAGATATGCATCAGACATATCTCATGAACTTCGCACTCCATTAACAACCCTTAAATCCCATGTAGAGGCTATTATGGATGGTGTATGGGAGCCTAGTTATAAACACCTAAATATATTAATGGTAGAAATTGATAATTTAACTAAATTAGTAGATGACTTAAAAAACACCTTCCAAACTTTCGAAGGAGAGCTCAGTATTAATAAAACTCTATTTGATATTTCTAAGGAAATGAAAAATCTAATCTTCCTTTTTACTCCAATATTTAAAAAGGAAGGTTTCAAGCTTAACTATTCCATTGAAGATAATATTAAAATTTCTATGGACAAGGATAAATTTAAACAGATAATGTACAATTTATTGTCCAATTCCATAAAGTATTTAGATAAAAATGGCGAAGTAAAAATCAATTTATATAGGGAAAATGATTATGCAAAAATTATCGTAGAAGATAATGGCTCAGGTATAAGGGATGAAGATATTCCCTATATATTTGAAAGATTTTATAGAGCTGATATGTCTAGAAATAGGAACACTGGTGGAACAGGTCTAGGACTTTCTATAACTAAAACATTAGTTGAAGCTCATGATGGTACCATCTATGTAGAAAGTAAATTAGGGATTGGAACCAGATTTACCATATTAATACCTTCAAATATATGATTAATCATTATTTGTATTAGATATCTTATCCTTTCTAAACAAGTAAATTACAAGGGTTATAGTAGGAAGTACAAATAAAGCTATAGTTGATGTTATTAAAATAGTCTTTTGAAGAACCTTTCCTACACTTAATATAGAGCGCCTATCCTTTATAAGTAAAGTTGCTATAAATACAATGCCAGCTATAGGAATTATGTAGGGTCGGTTGTCGTTTTTGTCAAATGTTTGGGAAAAAGCAACTGATGTAAAATATAAATATCCTGTAATTTTACCTACATTTCCTGTTATCCATCCAACTACAGATAATACATCTATCCTTTGGATAAAATCGTATAAATTTATTAATCTATTAAAAGTAAAAAATGGAAAATTTGTATGTTTGGCATATTCTATACCTAAGGCAGCTTGGGTAGCCACCACTAGTAATATTATTATAAATATTGAATATATAATGGATTTAATATATATTTTATTCAAATCCTCTTTTCTTTCTAAATAAGGGGGTATCATTGCTAGGATAATTATATCACTAAACTTTATACCACTATCTATAGCTCCTATGTTCAATTCTTTAAATGTAGAATCCTTAAGCACTGGAAGTAAAACCGTAAAATCATAATTATTATATCCTAGTATTATAAATAGCAATATTACCCCCAATATAAAGGGTACAAATATTTCTCCACCTCTAGCTATGGATTTTAATCCTTTATAAGCTATATAAACACAAGTAATTAACATAATTATTGTTGTTATCCATGTGGGTGTTTCTGGAAATAGAGCACTGTTTAAAATTTCTACTAAAGTTGCAACATTAATAATAGAAAGTAGAAGCAAAAATCCAGTATAATATATGCTTATTACTTTTCCCGCAATTTTTCCTGAAATCTTCTCAGTATACTCTATTAATGTATAGTCACTAAATTTATTACCTAAATACAGTAGGGGAACACAAAGTAAAATAGTATATGGAATTGACATCAATAGTGTTATCCAAATATCTTGATTACCTGGTGGAATATTTACCACTGGTAAATAAGTAAAAGCTATAGTTACTCTATATATTATTATCAAAAGAATCACTTGATAGGTTGAAATCTTATTTATATTCTCTAAATTCTCCATACTATTTCCCCTTTATCCTTCCAATAGGTTCGTTAATAAGACCTGTTCGTATTACATTAGTTTTTACTTCTACTTGCAAATCTGACTTGGAAAAAATCTCATTCCAATTATCTTTTATTTCATGCCATTCCTTGGGATATTTCCTATGAAATATATTACCAAAACCAAATATGTCCGTTTCAAATTCTTTTTGGACCTTAATTAATGTATTCATCAACTTGTTTTTTATCTCCTGAGAACATGCTTTTTCAATTTCTTTCATCTCTATATCACTTGAAATATCCATATTCCCTATAAATTCTTCCAATGAGCCTCTTAGTCTAATATCTACTTTAAGTACTATATTGCCATCTATTATTTCTACATCCCTTTTTGATTTAAGTTTTATTATATCAATTGTACTCATGGAAATTTTACTAGGCCTTTGAGAGTCTATATCACTTTCCATTACTAAGGTTGGGGTACTAATTTCATCTACTGATTCATTAGGCGTAGGAAAAGTAACAATCCCTGTTTTTACCTTCCCCATTATAAAATTAAAAGCTTTTGTCTCAGTCCCATTTAAATATCCCACTAATCTATGTTTATTAAATGCAGCTGCCCCTATGACAGAGAGTTCATATTCTTTATCTTTAGAGGATTTTTTTAATTTATTGATTTGCTTTTTTTCCTTTTTTTCAATTATTCCTAACACTGGCTGTCTACCCATATCATAAAAATGCCTCAAATACTCTGCTAAATTAACATTAACAGCTTTTGGATTATATTTAAAATTATTTATTAATTTCAATATATAATTTCCAGGAATCTCTTCTAGACCAGCAGCAATTCCCATGACCTCATAAGCTTTAGCTTCTTTTGCAATTAAAAAATATGTCGTTTCCCTTAGCTCATGATCCCTTACCAACATATCTATATCATTAGCAGATTCACCTTCAACAAAGCCTTCTCCAAAAATGATTATTTTGTTATGAGCAATATATAGCTTTCTATCAAATTTTAAAGTTATATTTCTAAAAGCGTCAAATATATTGTCCCCAATGCCTTGAACATATGTAACAGCAGAGCCCTTCTCCATGGCACTTTTTTCTTTAGCAGGTACAGGCTCTATAATCTCTGCAGTTACTATAACTTTACCATTTTCAAAGTCAAGACCTAAGACTAAGTTGATACCAAGAGTATTTAGTTCCATAGCATTCCAACACCCAGTTAAAGCGACAGCTATAACAACTATTATATTTATGAATAATATTTTCTTTTTCATAAATTCACTTCTTTCGCATATTTCTTTGTCTTCGTATATTCCTCTTTTCTAAAGCTTTTGGTCTAAATATTAAATCCCTTAGTGGAAATCTAACAACTGAATCTTTAAGGCCTTGTTTGTTTCCAGGAGCTAAAGGAAAAGCATAGGGAACACCAAAAGAATTTAATGATATAATATGAATTATTATCATGATAAGCCCACAAGTTATAGCATATAAACCCATGAATCCTCCTAAAAAAATAAATACAAATCTATATATAATTATGGACTCTGTTAATGGAGGAACAGCAAATTCTGCTATAGCTGTAGCTGCAACTATAATAACCATAGGAGCAGATACTATACCTGCTTCTACTGCAGCTTGACCTAATACTAAAGCTCCTACAATACTTACTGCAGAACCAACTGCCTTTGGAAGTCTAATACCAGATTCCTTTATCAGCTCCAAAATTAAAGTCATCAAAAATGCTTCTATAACAGCAGGAAAAGGTACTCCTTCTCTAGCTCCAGCCATAGTTATCAATAGTACAGTAGGTATCATCTCTTGATGAAAAGTTTGTAGTGCCACATAGAGTCCAGGTAAAATTATACTTAAAAAAAGGCTAAAAATTCTCAACCATCTTAAAAAAGTTGCATAAAAAGGTCTTGAATAGTAGTCTTCACTAGATTGAATATCCTCTATGAAAAATTTAGGCATAGTCAACACATGGGGAGTATTATCACATAGCACTGCAACCCTGCCCTCTAGCAGTTTCCCTGCAACAACATCTGGTTTTTGTGTATTCCCTATAGTGGAGATCAAAGATATGTGACTGTCCTCAATCAACTGTTCAATGTATCCACTTTCCAATATTCCATCTATATCAATATTATCTATTCTTTTTTTTACTTCTTTTAAAATATTTTCATTTACAATACCTTGTATATAAGCTATAGAAATCTTAGTTTTAGTCTCCTTTCCAATTATATAGTCCTCAAATACTAAATCATTGTTTCTTATCCTTCGCCTAATCATTACTTTATTAGTTGTTAAATCCTCGATAAAACCTTCTTTAGACCCTCTTACAACCGCTTCTGCCTGGGGCTCTTCTATAGCCCTCTTCTCCCAACAATTTAAACTTATTATATAGCATTTACTAATCCTATCTATAAATAAAGCCACACTACCATAGATCATATTATCTGCCACCTCTTGCAATGAGGAGCTTTCCTCCATACCAGATATATATATTATCTTTTCTATATCCTTAGGATTATCTAAATTTAATATAATAGGTTTGATTATATCCTTATCTAATAAATCTTTATCTATAAAACCTTCAATATAGCAAACCATCAATTTAATATTACTTACAGTTTCAAATTCATATATGACTAAATCACTAGTATTGTTAAACATACTTTTTATTTTTTCTCTATTATTATTTAATATTTTGGATATCAAATGAATCATCCTTTATATTTCCGATTTCTAAATAGTATTGCCATTTTCTCTAAGATTATGAAATATATCTAAAATCCTATGAACAAAATATATATAGTTACAATATACTATACTAACGTGTTTAGAAAGGAGATATATATGAACTATCATATAGTTAGATATGAAGATACCATTTATGAAATAGCTCAAATGTATAATATATCGGTGGAATCTATCTTAAATGCTAATCCTAGAATAAACCCTAATATAATCACAATAGGTCAAATAATATCCATCCCTATAGAATCTAAAGAAAAATGGCCATTATCTACTTCTTTTTCTTCTAATATGAATAATATATATAACCAATACAGATTGTATTAGTTCTAACAACTACGACCCAGAGACGAAATACTTTATATAGAAAAATAGCTGTCTACTTAACAGCTATTTTTCTACTTCCTGGCTTTTCTATTGGTATGTTTTGTTTACATAAAGGACAATTTCCTTCATCATAGATATTTATATTAAGTTTTATTCCACTATATATAGGATATTTAATACCCCTATCACTTCTATCTACAATACAAGCAATTCCTACAACTTCACCACCTTGTTCCTCCACAGCTTTTATAGCTTCTTAAGAGGATTTACCAGTAGTTACCACATCTTCAGCTATTAATATCTTTTGCCCTTTTTCTATAGAAAATCCCCTTCTTAATTTCATCTTACCATCTTCTCTTTCTACAAATATACCAGGTTTTCCCGTTTGACGAGCTAATTCATAGCTTACAATTATACCTCCCATAGCAGGACCAACCACTATATCAAAATCTATATCTTTTAATTTATCCACTATTAATCTAATAGCCTTTTCTGCCTTATCAGGATACATCAACAATTTAGCACATTGGACATAAGCATCACTATGCTTCCCAGAAGATAATAAAAAATGCCCCTCCATTAAAGCTTCCGTATCCTTTAATAACTTCATTAGCATATTAAATCACTCCCCTTATCTCCTCAATAAATTTTATCCCTTCATCTTCCATAAACCTTTCTATTCCATCAATTATATCCAAACATATATGGGGATTTATAAAGTTACCACTTCCTATTTGAACTGCATATGCCCCTGCCATAATAAACTCAATAGCATCTTTATAATCCATTATCCCACCTATACCTATAACTGGTATATTTACTGCTTTAGATACCTCATATACCATTCTTAAGGCTATAGGTTTAATACACGGACCAGATAATCCTGCCAATATATTATTAAATACTGGCTTCCTCGAATATATATCTATTGCCATACCACTAAATGTATTTACAAGGGATAAACCATCTGCACCAGCTCTTTCACAACATTGAGCCATATGAACTATATCCTCAGCATTTGGTGATAATTTTACTATTAAAGGTTTTTTACATACCTGCCTAACTTCTAATACTACTTTATAGGCTATCTCAGATTTTATTCCGAAGGCCATGCCTCCTTTTTTTACATTAGGACAAGATATATTTAGCTCTATTCCATCTACATTGGTTTCATTTAATTTTTCCACGGATTTAATGTATTCATCTATGGTACTACCTCCTACATTGGCCAACAATACAGTATCCTGCTTTTCAAGAAAAGGAAGCTCTTCTTGAATAAAATCATCAATTCCTGGATTTTGTAAACCTATGCTGTTTAAAATTCCTCCTGTAGTTTCATATATCCTTATACCTTCATTTCCTCCCCGTTTATTTAAAGTCAATCCCTTAGTAGATATTCCTCCTAATTTTGATAAGGAAAAATATTCTCCATATTCCCTCCCAAATCCAAAGGTACCTGAGGCTGCAATCACTGGATTCTTAAATTCTACTTGAGCAATTTTAACTCTTGTATCAATCATAAAAGATTACCTCCTCACCAGAAAAAACTGGTCCATCTTTACATACTCTTTTCATTCCCCAAGTAGTTTCAATACTACAACCTAAACAAGCACCTATGCCACAAGCCATTCTACTTTCCATAGATATAAATACGGGAACTTTATCCTTACACATTTGTACTACCTTTTTCATCATTGGAATAGGTCCACATGTCATGACTATATCATATTTTTCTGGAACAAATAACTCTGTGATAAATCCCTTATGCCCAACAGAACCATCTTCCGTAGTTATATATATATTATTTGCATGTTTTTTTATCTCATCTATATAATAAACTTCATCTCTAAATCCACAATAAAAATCTATAGGAGTATCTATACTTTTCATGGTGTATATCATTGGAGCTATACCAATACCTCCAGATATTATTGCAATATTTCCCTTTGAATTTAAATTAAATCCATTCCCTAAAGGTCCTAATATTTCTATTTTATCCAGTGCCTTTAAATTAGCCATGATACCTGTTCCCTTACCCCTAATCTCATATAAAAAAGTAATTTTGTCATCTGAAATATCACATATACTAATAGGTCTAGGTAAAAAAGGATCCAGTCCTAGCCAACCCTTTAGCATATAAAATTGACCAGGATCTCCTAATATACCAGAACCTTTTACTTTCATTTCATATATATCAGTTGCTATTTCTCTATTGGAACAAATAGTAACTTTCCTATACCCTTCCTTCACTTTTAATATCCTCCTTCATGGCTAGTACTGCATCTCTTGCATATTTATCATAATTTTCTTCTCCATATTCATAACTTTTATAAGCGGTAATAATCCCTCTAGAGGAATTTACAACGCCTCCATTGCCATCACTCAAATAAAGGGCTACATCCTCGCCCTTTCCTCCTTGATGTCCATATCCTGGTATTAAAAAAAACATATTTTTATATCTTCCTCTAATCTCTTCAGCTTCATCCCTATGGGTACCTCCTACTACTGCCCCTATACTACTATATCCACAACTTCCTATATACTTTGAACCCATTTCATATAATTTATCTCCTACATGATAATATAATTTTTTTGATTGGGTATCTTCTGATGGATTAACCTGTAAATATTGTATATCCTTTGCTCCTGGATTAGAAGTTCTAAGAAGTATAAATATCCCTTTATCTTTTTCCTCAATATATTTCAAATATGGAGTTATACTATCAAATCCCATATATGGATTTAATGTGATAAAATCCACCTGAAAATCCCCTTCAAAATGAGCCTTAGCATACATTTCAGCTGTAGAAGCTATATCCCCTCTTTTTATATCCCCTATTGTTATTATGCCATTATTCCTTATATATTCTATGGTTCTTTTATATGCAACTAATCCTTTTATTCCGTAGGCTTCATAAAAAGCAATTTGTAATTTATACACTGGAACTATATCCATAGTTTTATCTATTATTCCCTTGTTAAATTGAAATAGTATCTCGTCTACATCCTGATACTTTGCTTTTATATAATCAGGTATATAGTCTAAATGGCTATCCAATCCAACACATACATTTCCTTTTTTCCCAACTTCTTTAAAAAGTTTATCTATTATCAATAGTTTATACCCCCATTATATTTAATTTCCCCTTTCCTAATGGTAGCTACTACCTGTCCATAAACTTTCATACCATTAAAAGGGGTGTTTTTCCCTTTGGATATAAAGTCGTTTTTATCTATTCTAAATTCTTTATCTAAATCCAACAATACAATATCTCCATCATACCCTGCTTTTATCTTCCCTTTGTTTATCCCCATAAGCCTTCCTGGAGCTGCTGACATCAATTGAGATAATCTATTTAAGGATATATCTCCTGTTCTCACTAGATTTGTATAGCATATGGAAAAAGCCGTTTCAAGCCCAGATATACCTGGAGCACCAGCTTCCTTGTCTTCTATTGAATGGGGAGCATGGTCTGTCGCTATTACATCTACAATACCATATTTTATACCTTCTACAATTGCCAATACATCTTCTCTTTTCCTTATAGGTGGATTTACATTATAATCCAAATCATAAAGAGCAATATGATGAGGAGTTGCTTCACAAGTTAGATTAGATACCTCTTTTTTAGCTTTTCTAATAAATTCAATGGACTCCTTAGTGCTCACATGGGCTAAATGTAATGAAGCTCCTGTTATCTTAGATAAATATATATCCCTTAAAGTCATTAAATTTTCTGACAGCCTAGTATTTATATATACTATTTCCTCGTCTTCTTCATGAGCTATTATGGTTAAACCTTTTTCTTTGGCTTTTTTCATAGCCTGATACATGGTTAAATTAGATTGTATCCCTTTCCCATCATCGGATATAAACTTAACCCTAGAATCTAGATAATCTAAATGCTCCAAAGTTTTTCCATCGAAATCCTTAGTTATGGAAATAGTCTGATGAATATCTATAAGATCTAACTCTTTAGATCTATTTAGCACATAATCCACTACTTCTAAAGTACTAGATACAGGATTGGTATTGGCCATTAGATTTACCAAAGTGTATCCTCCTTTTAAAGCTGCTAGGCTACCTGTATAAATATCCTCCTTATAGGTAAATCCTGGTTCTCTAAAGTGGGCATGGGTATCTATAAAAGCAGGCATTGCTACTAGATTTGTAGCATCTATAGTCAAACAAGGATAATTTAAATCCTTACCATAATGGGTAATTTCCCCTTCTTTAATATATATATCTCCTACAAAATCCTTGGTCTCATCTACTACTCTACAATTTTTAATCAGTATATCCATTTTAGCCCTCCCAAGAATATATTTGGTCACAATACTCACATTTGTATATGCCTTTATCTTTATCTATAAGTATAAATCTATGGATTATACTTCTTTCTGTAGATGTTATACATCTTGGATTTTTACATTG
>JAAYFV010000024.1 GCA_012728075.1 Tissierellia bacterium | reverse complement strand
CTATTAATACATCTAGATTCCTGTCATCTATAATATTTCTTAAATCCTTAATCTTCCTTTCCATAGAACCTATAAATTTTTGACCACCAAAGCCTGGATTTACTGTCATAATAAGTACCATATCTACATAATCCAGTACATACTTTATATTATCTAAAGGAGTTGATGGATTCAGTGCAACACCAGCCTTTACTCCATAGGATTTTATCTGTTGAATCACCCTATGTAAGTGGATGGTAGCTTCCTCATGTATAGTAATAATATCAGCACCAGCATCAACGAAATCTTTGATATACCTTTCTGGTCTATCAATCATCAAATGAACATCAAAAGGAGTATGGCTAATATTTCTTATCTGTTTAATTACAGGTGGCCCAAATGTAATATTGGGTACATAAATTCCGTCCATCACATCTATATGGATATAATCTGCCCCTCCTTTTTCTAAGGATAATATTTCTTCCTTTAAATTTCCAAAATCTGCTGATAAAATAGACGGTGAAACCTTCAGCATGTCAATACCTCCTAATGTTTCTTATTTCCTCTAAAAAACTTATATAGTTTTCATATCTTGTTTTGTATATATTCCCCTTCTCTACCTGCCTTTTCACTTCACAATCTGGTTCTTTGTAATGAAGACAACCAATAAATTTACATTTATGACTATACCTATTTATTTCTCTAAAACATCTCCCTAATTGTACTTCTTCTTTAATAAAATTTAAATTTAAAGAGCTAAACCCAGGAGTATCCAATACATAGCTATGATAATCTATATCTATAAGCTCCACATGTCTTGTTGTATGTTTTCCTCGGGCAGTCTTTTTACTGATTTCTCCAGTTTTAAGATTTAGTTTTTTATCTATTTTATTCAGTAAAGAGGACTTGCCTACACCTGAAGGACCTGCAAAAACGGTAATATTGTTTTCTAATAAACTTTTTAATTCTTTTATTCCTTCATTGGTCTTTGCACTAGTCATAATAATCCTATATCCAGCATTTGTATATATATTAGATATTACCTCTAACTCCTTAATCTCTGCTAAATCAATTTTATTTATACAGATTAAAGTATTCAGCTCTTCGTGCTCAGCCATTACTAAAAATCTATCTAATAACCAATAATTTATATCTGGCTCTTTTACACTCATTACTATTATTGCTTGTGTTACATTAGCAACGGGAGGTCTTGTAAGCTGAGAACTCCTCTCCATTATTTCCTCAATATATCCTGTATTATCATTATCATTTACTCTTATTAAAACCTCATCTCCTACTAAAGGGGTAATATTTTTTTTACGAAATAATCCCCTAGCTCTACACTCGTAAATTCCATTGCTTGTTTCAACATAATAAAACCCGCCTACCCCTTTGATGATTCTACCACGTAACATGTATGACCTCCTTATTTATCTGGATGAGAAAATCTTTCCTTAAACTCTCCATCATAATAAATTTCAAATTGAGCATCTAATTTTCCCTTTAGAGGAATTTTTAAAGTATTCCCATCAGCTATATGAATATTATCATACATAGTATCCTTAACTCCATCTTGAATTCTGTCTATCCTTATTTGTACTTCTGCACCATCATGGGGAAGGGTTAATTTTAAATTAAATGGGACTTCCTTATCGGGTACTTCTATGGGCTCTTCTTCCTCTGGTACTTCTTCAGGACCAGTACTTACATGTATATCAACGGAAGTATTTGGTTCCACAGCTACTCCAGGTTCTACGCTTTGCCATATTACATATCCTTCTGGATATTCATCACTTGGTTTCTCTATCTTTTGACCTCTATTCAAATTAAATGCTTTAAGAGCATTTTCAGCATCTTTCACCTTTAATCCAACAAGCTTAGGCATTAATACTGGCTTGTTTTCTGGCCCTTTACTCACCACTATATCTATTTTAGTTCCTATTTCCACTTCTGTGTAAGGTTCTGGTGATTGATTCATTATGATATTAGGTTCTACTGTATCACTATATTGATATTTAACCTCCCCTTCACCTAAATTATATTCACTTAATATAGCATCTATCTCTGTTATGTTTCTATTAATTAAATTTGGTACCTTTACAAGCTCACTACCTTTGCTAACAGTAACTCCAATGGTAAAGCCTTTTTTAACCTTCTCTCCCGCCTTAACATTTTGAGAAACTATCTCACCTTCATCAAACTCACTACTAAATATTTCCTTATCTATCTTTAATTTTAAACCATCTTTTTCTAATTCCACTTCTGCATCATCTACATGCATACCAACTAGATCAGGTACTATAGCCTCAGCAACTATAAAAAAATCTTTTAATTTAAAAAAACCTAATGCTATAGAACCAGTAACTATAAACGCAAGCAATATAGCCAATAGAACTGGTTTCAGCCCACCATTACCTTTATTTTTGGCCTTCTTTTTAGCCTTTTGTTTTTTCATATGTTCCACATCCTCGTTTTCTATCTTTGGCATAATCTGAGTTGGAGATTCAACCATAGTTGTGTTATCCATAAGATTTTCAACACCAGAAAACTTCAATCTATTTAAATCATATAGTAAATCCCTTGCACTTTTATATCTATCAAACTGATTTTTTTGTACACATTTCATTATAACTTTTTCTAAACCAACAGGTACTGTACTATCTACTTCTCTAGGAGGCTGTATCTCCCCTTCAATATGTTTTAAAGCTACAGAAATAGGGCTATCTCCTTCATAGGGTACCTTCCCCGTTATCATCTCATACATAACAATTCCCAAAGAATATATATCGGACTTCTCATCGGTATATCCACCTCTAGCCTGCTCAGGTGAAAAATAGTGGACAGAACCAATTACATTAGTTGAGTTAGTAACAGTAGAAGTTGTAGCTGCTCTAGCAATTCCAAAATCCGTTACCTTGACTCTGCCATCGTCAGTTATCATAATATTATGAGGTTTTATATCCCTATGAACTATATGATTCTTATGGGCATGTTCTAATGCTTCTGCTATTTGCATTGAATAATCTAAAGTTTCATCTACAGATAATTTACCTTTTTCCCTAATAATCTCTTTTAGGGTTTTCCCTTTAATATACTCCATAACTATATAGTGAATAGATCTTCCTTGGATTTCCTCTACTCCAACATCATAAACATTGACAATATTAGGATGGGATAAACTAGCTGCTGCTTGAGATTCCCTTCTAAACTTTTTTACAAATTCTTCATCATTTACAAATTCTTCCCTCAATACTTTTATTGCTACATTCCTATTTAAAAGCCTACACCTAGCTTTATAAACATAGGCCATTCCACCTTCACCAATCTTCTCAATTATCTCATATCTATTACCTAGTACAGTTCCAATCATAATTATCACCTCGCTTAACTAGAATTTTATCGCCATAACGGTTATGTTGTCATATCCGCCTCTGTCATTAGAAAGCTTTACCAGTTCATCGCATACAATTTGAACATCATCGTATAAAGCTATAGTATTTTTTATCTCATCATCATCTAACATACTAGTCAATCCATCAGTGCTTAACAAAAGTATATCACCCTTCTCTTTTGTAATTATATTTACATCTATTTGTATATCCTTACTAGTACCTACTGCTCTAGTAATTATATTTCTTTGAGGATGGTATTTAGCCTCTTCTTTACTTATAGTTCCATTTTTTATAAGTTCTTCTACCAAGGAATGGTCTACTGTTATTTGAGATAATTCGTCTTGCCTATATATATAAGCTCTACTATCACCTACATGCCCAATAAATATCTTGTTATCCATAATATAGGCTAAAGTAACAGTTGTACCCATGCCTGAATACTTTTCATCCTTAATAGAACTATTATAAATCTCCTCATTTGCCTTATATATGGAACTTTTTATCCTATTTATTATATTATCATCAAAATAAAAGTCTGAAGAATCAACTGTAAAAACATTGCTTATTATCTCAACAGCCATACTACTTGCAACTTCTCCAGCTCTGTGCCCTCCCATACCATCTGCTACGATAAACAAAGGGTAATTTGCATAATAAGCATCTTGGTTATTATTTCTAAGCTTTCCTGTATCCGTTTTTATACCAATTTCCACATTGACTCACCTCACATATCAAAGCTTTAACGAATATCCCCTGTGTACCTTCTTCGCAACTGACCACATGCAGCATTGATATCCCCGCCCATTTCCTTGCGAATAGTGGTAGAAATATTTGACTTATTTAATTCTCTTTTAAATCTATTAATATTTGAGTTAGATGATCTAACTTTGTCAAATTCTTTAATTGGATTTAATGGTATTAAATTTACATGACAATTTAAATTATGCAAAACCTCTTTTAACTGGTTAATATCCTCAAGGCTATCGTTAACACCTTCTATAAGAGTATACTCTATGGTAATCCTTCTACTAGTTCTATCATGATAATATTTACAAGCTTTTATTATATTTTCAATGGTGTATTTACTGCCAATAGGCATTATCTTTTTTCTAATCTCATCGAAAGGGGAGTGAAGGGATATAGATAATGTTATTGGTAAGCCTTCATCTGCTAAAGCATATATTTTAGGAACAATACCACAAGTGGAGAGAGTTATATTCCTATAGCTAGTGTTATGTCCTTTTTCATCATGTATAATTTTTATAAACTTTAGTATATTCTCATAATTATCTAAAGGTTCTCCACTACCCATCAAGACTATATTATTTATCCTAATATTTAAATCCTTCTCCATAGTATATATCTGATTAGCCATTTCTCCTGCTGATAAATTTCTAACCAATCCTTCTTTGGTGGACGCACAAAAGGCACAGCCCATTCTACAACCTACTTGAGTTGATATGCATGCAGTCCAGCCATGTTCATATTCCATAGCTACTCCTTCAATAATATTGTTATCCTCTAATAAAAACAAATACTTTTTAGTAGAATCTAATTTGGAATCAAATCTTTTGAAAACCTCCATCTGGCTAATTTTCCCTAACCTTTCAAGCTTGTCCCGCAATCCTTTGGAAAATACGGTTATATCCAATATCTCATTACCCTGATTATCATGAATATATCTGAATAACTGTTCTCCCCTATATTTTTTTTCACCAATAATAAACATATATTTTTCAAGCTCTTCCAAAGTCAGGCTATTTAATTCTATCTTAGTCAAAAAACCACCTCATATGTATTCTTAATTAAATATTATACCATAATAAACAAAATATTAACTATAAATCTTTTACTATTTTAGCAATAAAAAAACCATCAGTACCATGTATATGGGGAAAAAGTTGTATATACCCTTCTCTAGAGGTGTCCATATATTGTATATCACAAATTAAATCTTTAAAACCCATTAGTTTTAAATTCTTGTTTTCAGTTAAGAAACTGTTGATTACCTTTTCATTTTCATCCTTAGAAATGGTACAAGTGCTATATATAATTATCCCACCAGATTTTATATATTGTTTTGCATTATTCAATATTTTTAATTGCATTTCTTTCAAGGCATCAATGCCCTCTTCCTTCCTATTCCACTTTATTTCTGGTCTTCTTCTAATAATTCCCAAACCAGAACAAGGGGCATCTACAAGGCAATAATCCATCTTTCCTATTAAGTCTTCATCTAGTATCCTTGCATCATGAATTTCTGTGCTTATTATATCTATTCCTAATCTTTGAGCATTTTCACGAATCAAACGAAGTTTATGCTCGTAAATATCCCTACTCCTTATATGCCCTTGATTATCCATAATCTGTGCCATATGGGTAGCTTTACCTCCAGGAGCACTACATAGATCTAATATATTGCTTTGTTTTTTAGGATTTGCTATTTGTCCTACCAACATACTGCTTTCATCTTGGATAGTAAAAAAACCTTGCTTAAATTCTTCTATTTCGGTAATTCGTCTAGGATTTTCAACCACAATTCCATCTCTTGCATATTTTGTTTTATAGACAGTATATCCATATTCTCCTAATCTGTGTATCAAATCTTCCCTATTGGTCTTTAATGTATTCACTCTCAAGTTTAATAAAGGTTTTTTGTTATTTGCCTCACACAGTTTTTCTGTAAATTTCTCTCCATAATCACTAATCCATTTTTTAAGTATCCATTTAGGATAGGAATATTTAATAGATAGGTAATCCAATCTATTTGTTTTATCTATTTTTTTATATACTTCTTTGTTTCTTGAAATATTTCGCAATACACCATTTACAAAGCCACTAACACCTTGATGCCCATATTTTTTCGATAAAATAACTGCTTCATTTACTGCAGCACTGTCTGGTATTTTATCCATAAACACCATTTGATATACTCCCATCCTCAATATCTCTAGTATAGTAGAATGGATTTTCTTCATCTTAATATTTGAAGCTTTTGATATTATATAATCGATATATAATCTATTCTCAACTACTCCATATACAATTTCTCTAATGAAGTTTTCATCTTTAATGGGAACTTCATCTGTTATGTGTTTTTTGATAGAATAATTGGAATATGCTCCTTTAATATCTATATCTTTAAGTATATTTAAAGCAATCTCTCTAGCATTCATATTTTATTCCTCCAATAAAGTTATTTTGCCTGGTATATACCAGGCAAAACCATTTAATCTCTATTTCTATTAGATATGCTAAGCAAACGCAATAATTGACCTATAGCCACTAATGTAGCCGCTACATAAGTTAAAGCTGCAGCAGTCAAAACATCTTTAGAGGCTTTTACTTCATCTTTAAAGATTATACCATTTTCTAATTGATATAAGGCCCTTTTACTAGCATTAAATTCAACAGGCAATGTGATAACTTGAAATAATACTACAGCAAGATACAACATTATCCCCAATTCCAAAAAAAAATGGTTCTATAACTAGCCCTAATAGGATTAGCAACCAAATAAATCTAGAAGCTATACTTACAATAGGTGCTATATTATTTCTCAATATCAAAGGGAAATACCCTTCCCCATGCTGCAATGCATGACCTGTCTCATGGGCTGCAACAGATACAGCTGCTATGGAGCTGCCATTATATACATCCCTTGATAGCCTTATCACTTTAGTTCTAGGATCATAATGGTCTGTAAGCTGTCCTCCAACAGGTTCTATTCTTACATCATATAGACCATTCCTGTCTAATATCATTCTAGCTACCTCTCTACCTGTATAACCAGAGCGACTAGCTATTCTTAAATACCTATTGAAAGATGTGGATACTTTGATTTGAGCATAGATTGCAAATAATAACGCTGGAAAAAGAAATAGCATCCAATTACCATCATACATATTTAGCTCTCCTCTCTAAACTAAATTAACCTAATTTTATATTAACATCAAAATCATTACCCTTCAAATACTCTGAAACATGAAGTTTCTTTTTCCCTGGAAATTGCAATACTTTGATGACTATACAACTATCAGAGCAATTGACAAAAATTCCTTCTTGTGAAACCTTCACCACAACACCATTAGCCATTTCTGAAAACTTTTCTGTTTTTTCAGCTTCATGTATTTTTACATTTTGTCCTTTATAAATAGTATAAGCAGAGGGCCAAGGTTTCAAGCCTCTTATAGTGTTAATAATCCTCTCCCCTTTATTATTCCAATCAATTTTTCCAGTCTTTTTAGATAACATAGGAGCATAAGTTGCTAGATTTTCATCTTGAGGTATCTTTTGTATATTATCATTTTTTATATCCTCTAGGGTTTCTAAAATCAACTGACTGCCTAATATAGATAGCTTATCATGAATAGATTCAGAATCATCAGTCTCTTCAATAGGTATAGCTTTAGATTTTAATATATCTCCTGTGTCCATCCCTTCGTCCATTTCCATTATTGTGATTCCTGTTTCTTTCTCCCCTTCTATAATAGCCCAATTTATAGGTGCAGCACCTCTATACTTGGGAAGAAGGGATGCATGAACATTTAAACAACCATATTTAGGAATATCTAATATACCTTTTTTAAGTATTTGACCATATGCAGCAACTACAATACAGTCTGGATTTAATCTTTTAATTATATTAATAGATTCTTTAGAATTAACAGATTCTGGTTGATATATTTTTAAATTTAACTCCGAAGCCTTTTTCTTTACAGGGGTAGACATTAGCTTCTTCCCTCTACCCTTAGGCCTATCCTTTTGAGTTATTACTAATAAAATATTGTGCCCTCTATCATATAGGGCTTCCAAAGTAGGAACTGCAAATTCTGGTGAACCCATAAATACTATATCCAATATATCACCTCCTACTCCTCTTCTTCCTCCTCAACTACCACTTCCTCTATCATCTTATCTATAAACAGTATGCCGTCAAGATGATCTATTTCATGACAAAGGGCTTTTGCCAATAGCCCAGTTCCTTCAATAACCTTTTCTTCTCCTGTTTCATCTATATATTTCACTTTGACCTTTTCAGGCCTTTTAACTTTTCCAGCTCTATTAGGAACACTTAAACATCCCTCAATATCTATATTTTCTCCTTCTTCATATATTAATTCAGGATTTATTAATTTTAAAACACCTTCCCCTACATCGATTACAACTACCCTTCTTAAAACTCCTACTTGAGGTGCAGCCAATCCAATACCTTCTTCTTTGTACATGGTATCTACCATATCTTCTAATAATATCTTGATTCTATCATCTATTTCCGTTACTTCCCGTGATACCTTTCTTAATAGTGGATCACCTATATATCTAATTTGTCTAATTGCCATGTCTATACCTCCTACATAATTGAATTAGGATTAATGTCTATATTAAATTTAATTCCTTGATAATCTAATTTAGCTTTGTTTTTTATACATACCCAATCTACAACGTTTTTTAACTCTTCTAATTGTTCATCTCTACATTTAATTAATATCTGATATCTATAGTTTTTCTTTATCTTTTCTAAAGGTGCAGGATAAGGGCCTATAACATTTTCTTTTAAATCTAGATGACCAATATCAAATATTTTATCTAATAAATTTTTATAGACCTCCTTTGACCTTTTCGCTACTAGTTTTAAATTCTCTCCATATATTACTATAGATATAATATTTATAAAAGGTGGATATTTAAACTCTTCTCTCAACAATATCTCTTTATTATAGAAAGATATATAATCATGATTTTTCGCACATTCAATGCTATAGTGTTCTGGGGTATAAGTTTGAACTATAACTTTGCCATCATAATCTCCCCTACCTGCTCTGCCAGATACTTGAGTTATCAATTGGAACGTTCTTTCTGGTGCTCTAAAGTCGGGCAAATTCAAGCTAGTATCTGCGGCAATTATGCCAACCAAGGTTACATTTTTAAAATCTAAACCCTTTGCCACCATTTGAGTTCCTATCAATATATCAATTTTTCCTTTATTCATATCTTTAAAAATGGATTCATAACTTCCTTTTTTAGTAGTGGTATCCATATCCATCCTTTGAACTTTTGCTTTAGGAAACATTCTTTTAGTATGGTTTTCAACTTTCTCAGTACCAATTCCAAAGTACTTAATATATTTACTCCTACATACGGGACATATACTTGGTGGCTTAATAGCTAATCCGCAATAATGACACTTTAATTTATTATCCTTCATATGATAAGTCATAGCTATATCACATGAATTACATTTTACTACATATCCACATTGTCTGCAAGAAACAAATGTAGAATAGCCTCTCCTATTTAAAAACAATATAGTTTGCTTACCTTCCTTGAGATTTTTATCTATAGCCTGGTATAGTTCTCTACTAAATATGGATTTATTGCCTTGATTAAGCTCTTCCCTCATATCTATTATATTTACTTCTGGCATTTTAGAAGAATTTACCCTTTCATCTAAAGACAATAATTTCAATTCACCATTTCTTGCTCTATAATAACTATCAATAGATGGAGTAGCCGTTCCCAATACCAGACTAGCTCCTGTCTGTTCACATCGTTTTTCTGCAACTTCTATTGCGTGATATTTTGGATTCATACTGGATTTATAAGTAGCTTCATGCTCTTCATCTATAATTATTAATCCTAAATTACTAAAAGGTGCAAATATAGCAGAGCGTGCTCCTACAGCTATTTTTACTTTTCCTTCTTTTATCTTCCTCCACTGATCAAACCTTTCCCCTTGAGATAATTTGCTATGTAATACAGCTATATTATTGCCAAATCTTCCTACAAATCTTTCAATGGTTTGTGGAGTCAAAGCTATCTCAGGGACCAAAACTATACTTTCCTTTCCCTGCTTAATCATCTCTTCTACCAGATGAAGATATACCTCTGTTTTCCCACTACCTGTCACACCATGGATTAAAAATTTATTCTCCTTATCTTTAGTATTAATATCCTTTATTATCGTATCCACACAATTTCTCTGTTTCCAAGTCAATGATTGTTTTTTATAAGGGTGAATATTTTCCTCTATAGGTGTTCTATATATTTCTTTATTATATATATATATTATCCCCTTTTTCTCCAATGCCTTTACAGTGGATAAGGAGCTATTGGTATTTTCCATAAGTTCCTTTAAAGAAATTTCATTGTTTTTTATGGATAATAAATATTCTGCTATTTCTAATTGCTTATAGCTTCTATTTCCTATTATATTTGCCATATATTCATAGGAAATAGAACTATCTTTCAATGTAACATATTTTTCATATTTTTTGTCTACAAAAGTTTCAATTTCCAATCTAGTTTCAATTAGTCCTTTGTGCTCTAAGGATTTTATTGCCGAATTGATTTTAGGACTCTGGATACTCTCTCTTATCATCTCCAATTTTATATTATTGTCTTTAGTTTTTATCAAATCGATAATATCCTTTTCTAAGGAATTTAACTGTTTATAATATAAATTAGGAACATCTTTAACTGTAACTATTGTTTGTACTTCTTTAAAATCACCAGGAGGTAAGACTACTTGGAAAGTAGCTACATAAGGTGAAAGATATTCCTTAGACATCCATAAGCTCAGCTCTATCAGATCTTTAGGTATCAAAGGTTTATCATCTATTATATCTATGATGCTTTTTAGCTTATATTTCTTATTATAATCTTCATCTATACTTATAACTATACCCTTCAGTATTCTATTCCCTTTGCCAAAAGGAACTAATACCCTCATACCCTCTTGTAATTCGTCTAGCATATTAGGTTCAATAATATAGGTATAAGGTCTATCAGTACTTGTAGCTCTATTATCAACTATAACTTGTGCATATTTCTTTTTCATATTATCAATTCCTTTTCAATTTAAATACTAAAAGCTAGATATATTGATAATCTAGCTTTTAGTATTTAACAAAGTGTACACCTTATCCAACACAATTTGGGCAACTTGAGATTTATCCAATATAGGATAATCCTCTATATTCCCTTCTTTATCTATAATAGTAACAATATTAGTGTCAGTTTTAAATCCAGCACCTTCTTTAGATATATCATTAGCTACGATAAAATCTAAATTTTTCTTATATAGTTTCTCTTTCCCATATTGGATTAAGTTGTTGGTTTCTGCTGCAAATCCAACTATTATCCTGTTTTCTTTAATCTTACCAAAATGAGCGGCTATATCTGGATTCCTTATAAATTTAATATCTAATTCATCCATCCCCACCGAATCCTTCTTGATTTTTTCTTCTTGCACCCTTTCTGGTCTATAATCTAAAGGAGCTGCAGCCTTTATCAATACATCGCAAGTAGAAAAATATTCTTCTACAGCATTAAACATCTCTCTAGTAGTATTAACCCTTACAACTTTTACCCTTGAAGGAGGTTCTAAATTAGTAGGACCAGTGATTAATACCACATCTGCTCCTCTATTATTGGCTTCTTTAGCTATACTATATCCCATCTTTCCACTAGAATGATTAGTTATATACCTTACTGGATCTATTGGCTCCATAGTAGGGCCAGCAGTTACTACTATTTTTTTGCCAGATAGTTTTTTATTAGTAAAGTTATCCAATATATAATCCACTATCTCTTTAGGTTCTGACATCCTACCTGGTCCATAAGTTTGACATGCTAACATTCCAGTTCCTGGGTCTATAAATTCATATCCTAATTCTTTTAAATATTCCATATTCTTCTGTACAATAGGATTTGTATACATATTAGTATTCATAGCTGGGGCAAATACCACCTTAGATCTAGTAGCCATTATAGTAGTGGTTAAAAGATCATCAGCTATACCATTAGCAACCTTTCCAATAACATTTGCAGTTGCTGGGGCAATTAAGAACATATCTGCTCTTTCAGCTAAAGAGATATGCTCCACATCGTAATGTTTAGGTTCATCAAACAAACCTACATATACTGGATTCAATGATAAAGTCTGGAAGGTCAAGGGAGTTACAAATTTTGTAGCATTTTTTGTCATTATCACTTCTACATTTGCATTCAATTTTTTTAGTCTACTAACTACATCAACTACTTTATAAGCTGCTATACCTCCCGTTACCCCCACTATAATATGTTTGTCTTTAAGCATATTTCCACCTACTTATAACCTTTTATATTTGGTCTTTTATATTTTATTTTTCCCTCTAGAATTTCTTCAATAGCAATAGTTACAGGTTTAGTAGATTGGGTTTCAATAAGTGGCTCTGCACCATCTACTATTTGTCTTGCCCTTTTAGCTGTTAACATTACTAATGTATACCTACTGTCACCAATCTTTGAAAGCTCATTAAAAGATGGATTATACATGTTACCCCTCCTGAATATTGATTTTTTTAAGAAGATTTTTATGCCTTTTAACTTTTAATCGTTCTGCTGTTATTATAGCTTCAATATTTTCCACTGCATCAGATACTTTGTCGTTAATAACAAAGTAATCGTATTCATCAACAAATTTCAATTCTTTTAAAGCGTTTTTAAGCCTAATATCTATATCCTTCTTTGTTTCTGTACCTCTCTTGATTATTCTGTTTTTTAGCTCTTCCATAGAAGGAGGTAATATAAATATAAATACTGCTTCGGGATATACGCTTTTAATCTGTAATGCTCCTTGAACATCTATTTCTAAAAGTACTATCTCTCCTTTTCCTATATTATCTATTACAAATTTTTTAGGAGTTCCATAGCTATTATTGTGAACATTGGCATATTCTAGAAACTCTCCTCTTGCTACCATAGAATCGAATTTTTCTTTATCTATGAAAAAATAATTTTTCCCATCTACTTCCCCTATTCTAGGTTTTCTAGTTGTAGCAGATACGGAGAAAATTAAATCTTTGTTGCGTCTTAACAGTTCCTTACATATAGTTCCTTTACCACAACCAGAAGGCCCTGATACTACCAATAAAAATCCCTTTGACATATTATCACCTTCTAATCAAGATGGGTTTTTCCATCGGATTTACTATTCAATCTTTGAGCTACTGTTTCTGGCTGTACTGCTGATAGTATTACATGATCGCTATCAGTTATTATTACTGCTCTAGTCCTTCTACCATAAGTTGCATCTATCAATATACCCTTATCTCTTGCTTCTTGCATTATCCTCTTGATTGGAGCAGATTCAGGGCTTACAATTGCAATAATTCTGTTTGCTGATACGATATTTCCAAATCCAATATTTACTAACTGTATTGACATACAATCCCTCCATTTATTCTATATTTTGTACTTGTTCTCTCATCTTTTCTAATTGACTTTTTATCGCTACAACATGATTTGATATAAGTACATCATTAGCCTTAGAACCAATAGTGTTAATTTCTCTATTCATCTCTTGTATTATAAAATCTAGTTTCCTACCAACAGGCTCCTTTTCAGTTAAACTATTTAAAAACTGTTTTATATGGGATTTGAGCCTTATGATCTCCTCGTTTATATCACTTCTATCTGCAAAAAAAGCCACTTCATACGCTAATCTTTCCTCATCTATATTACAATCTATATCTAATATTTCTTTAATCCTGGATTCCAGCTTATTCTTGTATTCTGTAACCACTAAAGACGATCTATCTTCAATTTTATTTATTATATCATACATGCTATTTAATTGAGTTTCCAAATCAGATTTAAGTACTAAACCTTCCTTTACCCTCATGTCCATTACACCATTTAAAGCCTCTTCTATTGCAAATCTTAAACAATTCCAGATTTTGTCTTCATTAAGATCTTTTCTCTCTGTTTTAATAATATCTGGAAAATTAAGCAAGTTACATAAGTTTACATCATCTTCTATATTTAATTCATCAGTCAATTTATCTAATGCATCCCTATAAGCCTTAGCTAAAGGTATATCTACCTTAACATCCAATGCTGCATCGTCTATGTATTCAAAACAAATATTTACTTCTACTCTACCCCGGTTGATCTTACCTTTAATATATGCCTTAATCTTTTCTTCCAAATAGTTTATGTGCTTAGGCATCTTAACTATAATGTCATTATATCTATGATTTACGCTCCTAATTTCCACACTAAAGCTGTAAGCTCCATCTATAGATTCACCTCTACCAAAGCCAGTCATGCTTTTTATCATTTATATCCCCTTCCCATCATAGATTATCATATCAAATTATTAAACCCTGTCAATGGAAAACCTAAAAATCAATCCCTATAGATTTAGACTTATTAATTATCAATTATATTAGTTCTCATCAAATTAATCCATAGTTTGTTACATTTTTTTAATATATATTATCTTAATTTTCTCATTCACAATAATTTGAACAAATTAATAAAAAGTTCTTAATCCTACACTCTAATATCTATTAACATCAATATATGATATGATTAAATTAAATTGTATTATGAAAATAATTCTGAAAGTTTATTTATTGTCTATTAAATGATATAATTTTATAAATGATAATTATGGAGGAATGTATATGTCTTTAGATGGTATAGTATCAAAAGCTATTGTAAAAGAATTGAATAACACTATTTTAGGTGGAAGAATCGATAAAGTATATCAGCCTGAAAAAGATGAGCTATTATTAAATATATATAATAAAGGGAATAATTATAAGTTAATAATATCTTCTAATAGCAATAATCCACGAATCCATTTAACTGATAAATCAAAGATAAATCCATCAAATCCTCCTATGTTTTGCATGCTACTTCGGAAGCACATAGCTGGTGGAATAATACTCAATATAGAGCAGTTTCATATGGATAGAATCCTATTTATAGATATAAGTTCTATAGATGAGTTGGGTTTACCTTCTGAAAAAAGATTAGTAGTTGAAATAATGGGAAAACATAGTAATATAGTACTAATAGAAAAAGAGGATTCAAAAATAATCGATTCAATTAAAAGAGTATCCCGTGATATTAGTAGAGTAAGACAAATTCTGCCAGGCTTAGAATATCAATATCCACCATTGCAGAACAAAAAGGATCCCCTATGTTTAAATGAAAAAGATTTTTATACTTTAATGGACAAATCTAAACCTAATACCTATGTATATAAATTCTTTTATACAAATTATATGGGATTAAGTCCACTAATAAGTAAAGAAATTTGCTATGTTTCCAATATTGATATAGATAGACCTATAATTAGTTTAAGCATGAATGAAAAAGAAATATTACTAAACACCTTTATATCCATGATGGAAAAGGTACAAAAAGAAGAATATACGCCAGTATTAGTTTATGACCAAATTAAACCTGGATATAAAGCCTTCCATGCTCTAGATTTGTCTCAGTTTGGAAATTATAAAAAAGAATATTCAAATTCTATCAGTAATGTACTTGACAAATTTTATTTAACTAACGATACTATGGAAAGGCTTAAACAAAAGTCCCATTCAATAAAAAAATCTATTGAAACTAAATTGGAACGATCTCTAAATAAACTATCTAAACAAAAAGAAGAACTATTAAAGTCAAAGGATCGGGAAAAATATAAAATATATGGGGATTTAATATCAGCTAATATATATAAAATAGAAAAAGGGGCAAAAGATGTAAGTTTAGAAAACTTCTACAGTGAAAATATGGATACAATAACCATACCTCTAAATCCCAAATACTCTGCAGCAGAAAATGCCCAACGGTATTATAAAAAATATTCTAAACTAAAAAATGCCCATACTTTACTCTTAAAGGAGATACCTAAAACTGAAGAAGAAATAGAATATCTAGAAAATGTATTAAATAGCATAGATAATTGCACAGAAATAATCGAGCTAGAAGAAATAAAAGATGAGTTAATCAAAGAAGGATACTTAAAACCTTATAAAAATAATAAAAACAAAAAAAAGAAAATACCCAAATCCAAACCTCATCATTATATATCTTCAGATGGTTTTCATATTTACGTAGGAAAAAATAATAGGCAAAATGAATATCTAACATTGAGAATGGCCAATAAAGATGATATGTGGTTACATGCTCAGAAAATACCTGGGAGCCATGTTATCATAAGAAAGAGTAAAGAATTTATTTCAGATACTGCTTTAGAAGAAGGTGCACTATTAGCAGCATACTATAGCAAGGCAAAATACTCTACAAATGTTGCTGTAGACTATACGGAAAAGAAAAATGTAAAGAAGCCAAAAAACGCTAAGACAGGCATGGTTATATACGAAAATTTTAACACAATAATTGTTACTCCCGAATATGAAAAGATTAAAAATCTGAAAAAGGTAGAGGATTAATTCTTCTACCTTTTTTCTTCTATTATAACTTGATCTATTTTATCTATTTCAATAAATTTTACATTCACAATTTCATTTCTTGAAGTAGGTACATTTTTACCAATATAATCTGGCCTTATAGGTAATTCTCTATGTCCCCTATCGATTAAAACTGCTAATTGTACCTTTCTAGGTCTTCCCATATCTACAAGAGCATCTAGGGCAGCTCTAACAGTCCTTCCAGTAAATATCACATCATCTACTAGTACTATTATTTTGTCGTTAATATTAATATCTATATCCTCTTTTATCACTATTGGATCATCTTGTATTTCCGTCAAATCATCTCTATATAATGTAATATCCAGTGTTAATACTGGTACTTTTTCTCCTTCTATTTCATATATTTTATCTGCTAATCTATAAGCAAAAGGAACACCTCTAGTTTTAATCCCTACTAAAATTAAATCTTCAACCCCTTTGTTTCTTTCTATAATTTCATTTGCAATTCTTGTTGTAGCACGTTGTATAGCTTTTTCATCCAATATAATTGCTTTAGTTTTCAATTGAATCACCTACCTGTTTTCTTTTTTCAATATTTGAATAATCTTTCTAAATTCCTCTGGTAACTGACATGTAAACTCCATATATTTACCTGTTCTAGGATGGTAAAGTCCTAGTTTTTTAGCATGGAGCAATTGGGATTTTACACCAAATTCATTTTTCCTATTGCTATAAAGGGGATCTCCCACTATAGGGTGATGGATATAAGCCATATGAACTCGTATTTGATGTGTTCTACCAGTTTTTAATGAAGCCTCTATTAATGTGTACCCCTTAAAAGTTTCCAGAACATTATAATTGGTTATAGCTTCTTTGCTATTTTCATTTACAACTGCCATTCTCTTTCGATTAATAGGATGTCTACCTATAGGCGCATTTATTACACCTTCATGCTTTATTAACTCACCATAAACTAACCCTACATATACCCTCTTTGCCTTTCTTTCTTTTATCTGTTTTGCTAACATCAAATGGGATTCATTATTTTTCGCCACCACCAATAATCCAGTAGTATCTTTATCTAATCTATGTACTATACCAGGTCTAAAATCTCCATTAATAGATGACAGATTTGATACATGATATAAAAGGGCGTTTACTAAAGTTCCACGAGGATTCCCTGGTGCAGGATGTACCACCATCCCTTTAGGTTTATTCACCACTAAAAAATCTTCATCTTCATATATTATGTTTATAGGAATATCCTCGGGTACTAACTCAAGTTTTTCTGGCTCCTTTAAACTTATATGGATAAGATCTCCTTCTTTAATCATATATTTAGATTTTACCTGTCTACCATTCACTAAAATAAATCCTTCTTTAATCATTTTTTGTATATAGGTTCTTGAAATATCTGGAATTTTCTTTGAAAGAAAATAATCTAGTCTTTCATTGTAATTCTTATCCACATATATTTCCATAAAATTCATTAAAACCTCCTTATGCTTCATATCTATTCAACATTACCAATATAACTATTAAAAATGTGCTTATTACTATAAACATGTCTGCTATATTAAAAACTGGGAAATCATATCCTCCACCAATTTTAGTACTAATAAAATCTATCACATATCCTAATCTAATCCTATCAATTAAATTACCTATTGAACCCCCTAATAACATAGCTAAAGCTACTTGCATAATTTTGTTAAAGTTATAAGGATTTTTATATAAGAAAAATATAATGCTTATAATTACTATAGAAGTTACTATAATAAAAAAAAGTTTCCTATTTTGTAATATACCAAAAGCTGCTCCATAATTTTCCACATAGTATAATTGTAAAAAATTTTCTATTATAACATAGGGACTATTACCTTTTAAATATTTCACAGCTAAATATTTAGTAGCTTGATCCAATACTATGACTAATATTGTAATTAAATAAAACAAAATCTTCTCCTCCTTCTGTTATTAATCATAATAATATTTTAAATGATAATTAAAATTATTACAACAGAGATAAGGTTTTTATACAACAAAAAAGCCCTAATATATATTAGAGCATAATTAATTTTAATTATTTTGTTTTATCATAATAATCTTGAGAAATCTTATCTACATCTTCTACTATACCTTCATTTGCCTCTTCATCGTCAAAGGTTCCAATATCGTCTCCAGTAGCAAAAGAAGGATCTCCTTCTATCCTATTATATCTAGCTACTGCTTGATAACTATCCTCCCTATCCATAGCATCATCTTCATCATAATTTTTGCTAAAGGGACTAATGCTATCCTCTTCCTCTGGTCTAAAGTTTCTCTTTTGATTTAAAGGCAACTTTTTATTGGAACAATCTATACATAGTTTTATATAAGGAATTAGTTCCAATCTACTTTCTTCTATAGGTTTACCACAATCTATACATAATCCATAACTACCCTCATCTATATCCCCTAATGAAATATCAATTTCATAAAGAGTATCTTTCAATTTATTTTTTAGTCCCTTGTCTTGTTCCATCATAAACATTTCAGTCCCTATATCTGCAGGATGATTATCATAAACAGATAATTCTGTTAAATATTCATCCATAGCACCATATTCTAAAGTAGTATTCATCTTATGCAAAATTACTGATATCCTTTCTTGTTCTTGTAGTAACTTATCCTTAAAAAATTCTCTTTTATTCCAATCCATTTTTATCCTCCTAAAAATATAGTTAGTTCCTTTGATGTTTTTGAAAATTTATTATACAAGCCTACAGTATAATAATATCTCCAATATCCACTGCATAATTCCTGCTAATTTAACCCTTTTGATCATGAATATAACAACAATATTAATAAGAAAAACAATAAACAGTGCTTATTATATTTTGCTCCCCAAATATGGGATAGCAATATAAAAAACAATAGTAATTCATCATCATATTCTTCTACATAATGGCTTACCATAAAAAATCCCTCCATTCTCATATCTTTAATATAATATTATGAGAACAAAAGGGATTATTTACTCTTTTTCATATATGGAATTTTTTAAAAGGTTTAACTCCCTAACTAAATTTTCAAATTGAGCAAAATTTAAGGATTGGGCTCCATCGGACAAGGCCTGTTCTGGTTTTGGATGAATTTCCACAATAATACCACTAGCACCTAATACTAGTGCAGCCTTCGTTGCAGGTAAAACCAATTCCCGCCTTCCTGTGCCATGACTTGGATCTACAAAGATTGGATAATTGGTCTTACTTTTTAAAATAGGAATACTCATTAGATCTAGTGTGTTTCTAGTATAAGTTTCAAAGGTTCTAATGCCTCTTTCACACAAAATAATATTTTCATTACCTTCTAATGCTATATATTCCGATGCTTTAATCCATTCTTCTATAGTAGCACTCATACCTCGCTTTAATAATATAGGTTTGTCAGTTTTTCCCATCTCTTTTAGCAATGAATAGTTTTGCATATTTCGAGAACCAACTTGATATATATCTACACAATCATAAGCTAAATCTATATCCCTAGGATCCATTATTTCTGATACTATTTTGAATTTATAAATTTTTTTTACGGCTCTTAATATTTCTAACCCTTCTACACCTAAACCTTGAAAAGATTTTGGATCCGTTCTAGGTTTAAATACACCACCTCGTAAATATTTGATTCCTAATCTTTTCAAAAATTTAGCTATACATTCCATCTGTTCATAACTTTCTACAGCACATGGTCCTGCTATAATAGTAAATTGGCTAGGATTTAAAATTAGTTCCTCAGCTATATTTATTTCTTTATTCATAAATCATCCCCCAATTATTAATATATATATTAATTTTTTGTATTTGTCAACACAATAAAATTGAGGGCTAAGCCCCCAAATCACCTATATCTTCGTCTATATTAACTTCTTCTGATTTTGAATCTATTTTATCTTCTTTTTCTTCTTCCTGTTTCTCCCATTGATTGCTACACTCTTTCATATTAACATCTTCTTTTTCAATCTTAGAATAAAATTCATCCAAAGTTATTAGTTGAGCTTCGATAAAGGATTTATAGCGAGTTTTAAAAATAAATATCTCCTTTATTAAATAGTCATATTCCTTTCTAATATTCCTTACTTCCTCATTAGCCTCATCAATAATTTTTTTAGAAGTCCTTTCCGCATCCTCTATTATAATCTCTGCTTTTTGTCTTGCAGCACCTATTACCTCATCGGCAGTACCTTGGGCTACAACTAAAGTCTCTTTTAACGTATCTTCTAAATTATTATACTGCTCTAACTGCTCATTTAACATTAGTATTTTATCCTTTAGTTCTATATTTTCCCTATATAATTTTTCATAATCTTCAATAATATCATCTAAAAACTGATCTACTTCTGACGCTTTATAACCTCTAAAGGATTTTTTAAACTCTTTGTTTTGAATGTCAAGGGGCGTAATCATTATATCCACTCCAATTATTTTAATAGTCTTATCATAATTTTTATTCTTCCTTTTCTACTAATTCCATCAATAGAGTATAGGATAAATCTCCCATATCCTCTTGTAGAAATCAAATCCCCCTTTGAAACCTCTTTAGAAGCCTTATCTATAGGTTCCCAATTAACCTTTACTTTGTCACTCTTAATTAACTTTTGACTATATTGTCTAGATAAATTCCAACAACTACTTATTATTGCATCTAGCCTTAAGGAAGGTACTGTAACACAGATATCCTTATATTCCACATTCCCTTTTTTTATATCTATTAGTGGAATTTCTTTAACCTTAATATTTTCCTTACTAATCTTATCCAATGAAATCATCACAAAATCTGATATTTCATTTTTTATTACAACTTGAGTATAGTTCTCATGTATTAATATATCCCCTACTTTTTCTCTATTTATTCCTAAACTGAGTACACTTCCTAAAAAATCCCTATGAGAATATTTACCAACATAATCGTATATCATCAGTCCCCGTATAGGTATATCCTCTTCTCTCCATTGATAATAATCGGGATATATTAGAAAAACCTTTCTTTCACTCTCTTTCAATCCTCCTAGTTCACAGTAATCTATTTCTGGAAAGCGATTTAAAATAGAACGGGCAAGCTTTCTCTCGTAAGGATTGTAGAAATCTGTAGATTCTATTTTATAAGTATTCAAAACTATTTCTATTTTATCTATAACTCTACGCATATTGATTATCTGTTCTTTATCTGTTATATGAAATATTAGCTCATCCCTATCCAATTTCAACTACATCACCACTATTATATAAGTATAGCTCTTAAAAAGCTCAATATAATTTGAAATAATAGAACAGCAATTAAAGGTGAAAAATCAAACATTCCTGTATCTATTCCCAATTTATAAATAAGCTCTCTTATTGGTCCTAATATAGGCTCAGTCATTTCAAATATAAATCTACCTACTGGATTATAAGGACCTATTCTTAAAAACGAAAAAATTATTCTTACAAGTATTAGAAATTCAATAATATCAAATAGTATGCTAATAGCTCTATATAGTGTTACCATCTTATTACCCCTTATCTATATTATCTTACCAGTGAAAAACTCCTTTGTTTTTTAATTCGTCTCTTATATTCCCATCTAGTTCTACATTGCTAGGGGCCAAGACGAATATATCCTTACTAACCTTTTGTATACTTCCTTCTAAAGAATACAAACCTCCGTTTATAAAGTCAAATATTTGCCTTTTTATACCAGGCTCTAATTCCTCTAAATTAACTACTACGGTTTTTCTCATCTTTAAATCATCAACTATTTTAGGAGCATCTTCATAATTTAGCGGTTCATGTACCACTACTTTCATATTTCCAGCTGTATGGATATTTACCACTTTATTGTTCATCTTTTTAGTCTTCGTGGCAACAGGTAATTCTTCTAGATCATCATATAGTTCTTCATCATATTCTTCATCAAAATCCAGATCATCAATTCCTATAAAATATTTAAACTTATCCATTAAACCTGCCATATGATCCCTCCTAATAATTTCTTTTGCCAAATAATCCTGTTCCAATCCTTACCATATTGGAACCTTCTTCAATAGCAACCTCATAATCGTTGGTCATCCCCATAGAAAGTATTTCCATTTCAACGTTTTTATAATCTTTATTTCCTATAGTCTCTCCTAATCTACGTAAATCCCTAAAAACCCATCTTACCTCCTCTGGATCCTCTACAAAAGGTGCAATAGTCATAAGTCCTTTAACTCTAATATTTTCATATTGAGATATATCTTCAATAAATGGTATGACCTGGTCTACTTTTAAACCATATTTGCTTTTTTCTTCAGCTATATTAACCTGGATTAATACATTGACAGTTAAATTGTTTCTTTTGGCTCTTTTGTCCAATTCCTTTGCAAGGGATATTCTATCCAAGGAATGGATTAAAGATACTTTGTCAATGATATATTTAACCTTATTAGATTGTAGATGACCTATCATATGGTATTCTACTTCCCTATCTATATTATCGTACTTTTTTAAAAATTCTTGAACTCTATTTTCTCCAATTTTATCTAATCCAGCATCAATGGCCTCTGTTATCTGTTCTATACCAACAGTTTTAGTAACTGCAATAATATCCACCTTGTCCTTTGTTCTTCCAGATCTTTGTAAAGCCTTATCTATATTTTGTTCTATAAGCATTAAATTATCCTTAACAGTAATATCCATTCCCTCCTTGATGTCAATAGATTATAGTTCCTTCTTTTACATTCCTGGTATTTAATAAAACTTCATCAAATTTAGTTATAGTTTTTATTAATTTATCACTTCCCTCTATATCTATTCTATTACCATTGTCACCACTACTAATATAGACAAACTTATCATTTTCTTCTAATACTTTTACTGGTTTAAATTTAATTATACCACTTATATCTCTAGTATAAACCCCTTTTACACCATTTTTTTCAACTATACACTTACTAGGAAGTTTAAATCCTTCGTGTTTGTATTTTATTATATTTATATCTACTAATCTTTTATCATAATAATCGTTAAAGTTAGTGGTAAATTTACAAAGAATCGTTCCATTTTTTCCCTCTTTGTTAATGTTTTCTATTTTGCCTTTAATCTCTTCATTATTATTTGAACTAATGGTAATCCAATCTCCCACTTCATAATCCAAAATATCTTTAATATCATCAATTTTTATTACCATATACCATTCTAAATTGTCTATAATCTTAAAAATTGGCTCTCCATATTCTAAATCTATTCCATTTTCATTTAATTTTTGTTTATTTGAAACTCCCTTAAAGTCCGAATATTTATAACTATCCTTATTGTTAAAAGAGTATATTTCCTCAAATCCATCTATTTTGTAGGATACCACACCCGATTGTTGAGAAAAATAATTTATGGTATTACTAGTTACCTGCTGAATTAGCTTGTCTCTACTTTTTTCTAAATTTTCAAGGCTATAGTCTATTAAAGTACCCTCACCTAATATTTCCTTTTGCTTACTATAATACAAGGATAGCTTCTCCTTTAATATTTCAGCTTGTTCATAATCCTTTGCTGCAATGGAGTTCTGAATAGCAATTATTATCCCCTCTATTCCATCCTGAATTTTGTCTTCAGTAATCTTACTCATTTGACTATCCTGTTCCGTTTTTGTAAGTATGTCAATTTTTTTATTTAGTTCATCTAGCTCTTGTTTTAAAGCAGATGTCTCATCTAACATATTGAGTTGTGCTATTTTAGTACCTTTTGATACTTTTTCTCCTTCCTTAATATATGTTTTCAACTCACCTTTTCCCTCAGCAAAGTATATATTTTCTCTTTTTATTATTATAGCTTTAGTTTCAATATTATCCTCTATAATCATTGATTCTGGTAATGTAATCTTTGAGGCAACTGCAAACAAAGAGGGAACACTTCTAAAAAACAAATATATAAATATAAAAGATACTAATAATAATCTCCATTTCTTCTTCTTTTTCCTTTTATCTTCACGTTTCTTTCGAGACATAAAAATCATCCTTACAAAAATATGATATTTTATATTATATACTTTTCTACATTAATTAATTTATTCCTTCTAGTATTATTAAATTTATAAATTTAAATCCTAAAAAACTTACCATATTTACTTATTATCTTAAATTTTAATATATTATCTATATTAAATTTTTTAATCTCGTCATCATGGGTTACCATCAAAATAGACCTTTCCTTTTTGATGGCTCCAATCAATATTCCTTCAAATTTTTCTTTAGCAACAGTAACAATCCTTATTTCATCACCAGATTTTACCCTTGCCCCATCCAATATGAACTCCTTCATATCAGCTTTTTCTAAATGTTTTTGAGTTACAGATTTTTTATTAATAACTATTATGTTGTTTTTTAAATACAATTTTTCTTTTAGTACCACTAATATATACCCTATTAAATTAATAATGAATACCATTATTAATATTTTTTGTATATGCATAAGCAAAGTACAATCTACCTCCAATTATTTTTTATGTATATTTAGTATACCATAACTAACTTATTCATTAAACCTTTACAAATTAAATATTTTGATATATAATATTAATTGTTAATTCGGGATGTAGCCCAGTCAGGTAGGGCACAAGTCTGGGGGACTTGGGGTCGCTGGTTCGAATCCAGTCATCCCGACCATTTTATGTTCTGATGCATAACAATAGTATTGGGAAATAGTCATTTGACATTTTTTACGTTATTATTCCTTATCCTTTGTTAGTAGCGGCACTCAATTCAAACAAAAAAGACTCTAAAGATTTGCTTAGAGTCTTTTTTATATAATCTGTTTGATTATATTTTATCAAATTTTTATTAAATAAGAATTACTTTTCTAAATATCTGCAAATATATCGGCCTATAATATTAGATAATAATGCAAATTAATCCGCCACTACCATCGTTTATAATCCTCTCCAAAGCCCTTCTCATTTTTTGTCTAGCATCTTCTGGCATGGTATTTAGTTTCCCTTGTAATTGTTCATTTACTAAATCGTATAGGGATTTGCCAAATAGATTAGATTGCCATATCTTAGACGGATCCTCTTCAAATTCATCTAAAAAGTATTTTACTAATTCTTCAGATTGCTTTTCAGTTCCTATTAAAGGAGATACTTCTGTTGTTATATTACACTTTAATATATGAAGAGATGGAGCCTTAGCCTTTAGCTTAACACCAAATCGATTCCCTTGTCTGTATATCTCTGGTTCTGCTAATTCTAAATCCTCTAATCTTGGGCTTACTAAGCCATATCCAATTTCCTTAGCTTCAACAAGTGCTCTCTCTATCCTATCATATTCCTTTTTAGTTTCTGCTAATCTGTTTATCAATGCTAATATCTGATAATCTCCTTCAATTTTGTATCCCGTCATTTCTTCTAATACTTGATATAACAACTGATTATCTATTACTAAAGCTACATTTACTACTCCTTCGCCTAAATTTATTTCTTTTACATCTATTCTTTCTATTATATCAAGTTGATTCAATGTTTCTAGTGAATATTCCACTTCATTTAATTTTTGCAATGTTTTAATAGATTCTCTAATGGAATCTATAATGCTCATTTTTATCCAATGCTCTCTTGGCAATCCTTCAACCCATCCTGGTAAATTAATAGTAATTTCTTTAACAGGAAATTCAAATAATAATTTTTCAAATACTTTTTCCACATCCTCTATATCCATTTTTAAGCAATCTATTGCTAGAACTGATACTCCATACTTTTCTTCTAAGCTCTCCCTAAGAGCTATAGTACTATCCAAATTAGGGTGCTTTGTATTTAATATAATGACAAAAGGCTTTTCCAACTCTTTCAATTCTGATATAACCCTTTCTTCCGCCTTTATATAATTAGACCGTTCTATATCCGTAATTGAACCATCTGTTGTTACAACGATTCCAATTGTAGAATGATCAGTAATTACCTTTCTAGTACCTATTTCAGCAGCTTCCTCAAAGGGGATTTCTTTTTCAAACCAAGGAGTTGTCACCATTCTAGGTATATCATCTTCTATATGCCCTAAAGCTCCCTTTACTAGGTATCCAACACAATCTACCATCCTTACTTTGAATTTAACATTTTCTTTTAATACCAACTCCACTGCTTCATTAGGTACAAATTTTGGTTCTGTAGTCATAATAGTTTTACCTGCACCACTTAAAGGCAGTTCATCGATTGCCCTTTCTTTTTTGTATTTATTCTCAATATTAGGAAGTACTAGTAGTTCCATAAACCTCTTTATAAAAGTAGATTTTCCCGTCCTAACAGGTCCTACTACGCCAGCATATATATCCCCATCAGTTCTCTCGGCTATATCTTTGTATATGTCAAATCTATCCATGTTTTCCCTCCTTATCTATCATTTTAATAATATTTAACATTATATATATATGTGCTAAGTTCTATTTTATGATAAGGATTAATAAAACCTGCTAATTTTAGCAGGTTTTTGATTACCAATCTTCAATTAATTCACTTATGACCTCTTCCATTTCAGGTTTTTTATCCCTAAGCATTAAATTAGTCACAGAATTTTTTACATCTTTGCCTTCATATAACACTTGATATATTTCTTGAGTAATAGGCATAGTTACCTTTTCCCTTTTAGATAATTCATAAGCAGATTTAGTAGTCTTTATACCTTCTACTACCATGCCTATAGAGTTAACTGTTTCTTCCAAAGATTTTCCTTTCCCTATTAGTATACCAGCTCTTCTATTTCTACTATGCATACTGGTACAAGTTACTATTAAATCACCAATTCCAGAAAGGCCCGAAAAAGTTGCACTATTAGCTCCCATTTTTTCTCCTAACCTTGCCATTTCAATTATCCCACGAGTCATCAATGCTGCTTTGGTATTATCACCATATTCTAAACCATCAGAAATACCTGCACCTAAAGCAATTACATTTTTCAAAGATCCTCCCAATTCTACCCCCACTACATCTGGATTAGTATATACTCTAAAATAAGGAGACATGAATATATCTTGAACATATTCAGCTATCTTTTTATCCTTAGAAGCCGAAACCACTGTAGTAGGTATTTTTTTAGCTACTTCTTCTGCATGAGAAGGTCCAGATAATACTGCATAAGGATTATGAGGGAGTATTTCTTCTACTATCTGAGAAATCCTAAGTAATGTATCATTTTCTATTCCCTTTGCTACATTAACTATTATCTGATCCTTTTTAAGGTAATTTTTAATGCTGTTTAATACTTGTCTAACCCCATGAGATGGAACGGATAATACTATTAGTTCTTTATTATGTACTGCTTCGGAAATATCATTTGTTAAGCGTATATCGGAAGGTATGGTTATCCCTGGAAGATATTTCTTATTCTCTTTTGTATTCTTTATATCTTTTAGTTGTAAACTATCTCTAATTCCAATATGGACTTTATGTCCATTCTCTGATAATAAAATTGCTAAAGCAGTTCCCCAGCTTCCGCCTCCGATAACACCAATATTTATATTGTTCACCTCTTAATTCACCTCTATTATATTTTTTCTCCAATTTTATACTCTTTGCCGTTTAAGAGTCTATTGATATTGTCCTTATGTCTATATATTGCTAAAATAGCCAATATAATTGTAGTTATAAAAAAGTCTCTATTAAAGGGGCGATTTACTATTGTACCAATTATAGGTACCATTCCAGTAGCCACTATAGAACCTAATGAAACATATCTAGTAATTGCAATAATTAATAAACCTATGATAATACAAACAATAGCTGTAGGCCAATGTAATGAAATCATCACGCCTAAAGAAGTAGCTATTCCTTTACCTCCTTTAAACTTAAGGAATATAGGCCAATTATGTCCTAGTACCACAAAGACTCCTCCGATTAAACTACCTTTATATCCTAATAATAGACTCCCAATATAAACTGCAAGTACCCCTTTAAATGCATCTATTACAAATGAAGCCAATCCAATTTTAATACCAAATACCCGTAAAGCATTAGTTGCACCAGCATTCCCACTACCATAATTTCTTATATCCTCATTTTTAAAGATTTTTCCTAGTATATAAGCTGAAGAAAAATTTCCTATTAAATAGGATATTAAAGCAACTATAAATAGATTTTTCAATCTAATCACCCTTTTCTCTAAATTCAAATTGAATTGGTACTCCTTCAAAACCAAAATGTAGTCTTATTTGGTTTTCCAAATATCGCTGATAAGAAAAATGCATAAGTTCTTTTTTATTTATAAAAATTAGAAACTTAGGTGGTCTAACTGCAACCTGAGTGCCATAATAAATTTTTAATCTTACCCCTTTATCTGAAGGGGGTTGGTTTAATATAACTGCTTCATTGATTATATCATTTAAAACTCCAGTGCTTATCCTTAAACTATAGTTGTTATTTACTATCTTTACAAGCTCTAGTAATTTGTTTACTCTTTTACCAGTTTTAGCTGATATAAACACAATAGGTGCATAAGTTATAAAACTAAGTTTATTTCTTATATCCTTTATAAACTCCAAATGGGTATTAGTTTCCTTATCTACAATATCCCATTTATTTACTGCTATAATAATTCCTTTACCTTGCTCATGTGCATATCCAGCAATCTTCGTATCTTGTTCTGTAACTCCTTCAGTACCATCTATTACAAGTATACATAAATCAGATCTATCTATAGCAGCTAAGGTACGAACTACACTATATCTTTCTACATTTTCATATATACTTCTCTTTCTTCTTAAACCTGCTGTATCGATAAATATATATTTTTCATCATCAAAAGTAAAATGAGTATCTATAGCATCCCTTGTAGTACCAGGAATATCCGTTACTATAACCCTTTCTTCCCCTAATATATTGTTTATCAATGAAGACTTTCCTACATTGGGTTTGCCTATTACAGAAACTTTAATAATATCTTCGTCATACTCAGTATCCTTGTCTTCTGGGAAATGCTTTATCACCTCATCTAATAGATCACCAATTCCTAAGCCCTGTTCAGCTGATATTATTATTGGACTGCCTACACCTAATTCATAAAATTCAAATACCTGATCTGGCGTTTTATGGGTATCAATCTTATTGCATACTAAGAGTACTTCCTTTCCTGATCTTCTAAGTATATTAGCTATTTCTATATCTGTAACAGTAACCCCATCTCTACCATCTACTACAAACAATATTACATCAGCAGTATCTATAGCAACTTCTACTTGTCTTTTAATATTTATAGGTATAACTTCTTCTGATTCAGGTTCTAACCCACCTGTGTCAATTAAAATAAAGTATCTATTAAGCCATTCAGCTTCCGCATAAATTCTATCCCTTGTAACTCCTGGGCTATCTTCTGTGATAGCCACTCTCCTTCTAACTATCCTGTTAAATAATGTAGACTTTCCTACATTAGGTCTTCCAACTATGCATACTACTGGTCTATTCATTTCATCACCTCATGCTTTTCTAAATAAATCAATAAAATCTTTTCCTGATACATCTACTGGAATTATTTTAACCTTTAATTCCCTTTCTATATCCTCTATGGTAAAATCATCTAAAAAAACATCGCTATTCTGTCTTAGCATGGATCTTGGTATTATTATGCCATCAACATTATCATAAAATTGTAACTGTTCAACTAAATCTTGACCAGTTACTAGTCCTGAAACAGTAATAGTAGTTCCAAAGAAATTATTCTTTACAGGAACAACTATCAACTGTAAATCGTCAAACTTCTCCATTACACAATCTTTAATATAATTCATAAACCCTGCAGCTAAAGTTCCAGTGGCCAATATATAGCTTTTGTTTAATCTAATATTATCCTGAATACTTTGCAATTCTTCTTTTATTTCATATTCAAAAGCTCTCATCAATCCAACTCCATTTTCCAATTGAGGAAACCCTTCATATTCTTCATATTTAGGTAAAGACATATTGGACATAGCATAAAACTCGTCAGAAGCAAATACAAATCTAGTTCCTATTTTCTCTAAAAATTCATATTGTTTTTTTTCTATTAAGGATAATACTTCCTTTGAACCTTCCCTATTAAATGGTTCTATTTCATACAATCCTTCCCTAAATTTGGTTATCCCTACTGGCACAACGGCTACAGATCTTACACTTGGATATAAACTAGATAAATCCATCAAAGTTCTATTTAATTCTTTTCCATCGTTAACACCTGGTACTAATACTATCTGACAATTTACCTCAATACCCGCATCTTTAAACCTTTTAAGTATTGGGAATATCTTACCTGCATTTTTGTTGTTCAACATCTTAATCCTAAGTTCTGGATTAGTAGTATGGATGGATATATTAATAGGACTTAGTCTATAAGCTATTATCCTATCAATTTCTTCATCACTCATATTTGTTAATGTAATAAAATTTCCTTGTAAAAATGATAATCTTGAATCATCATCTTTAAAATATAAGGTTTCTCTCATATTTGGAGGAAGTTGATCTATAAAGCAAAAGATGCATTTATTTCTACAGGACTTTGCTCTATCTATTAGAGGATTAGAAAATTCAATTCCTAAATCCTCATCAAATTCTTTTTCAATTTCAAACTCCCACAATTCACCACAGTTTTTTTCTATCTCTACTAGAATATATTCATCAGAAATTAAAAACTTATAATCAATAATGTCTTTAACTTCTTTCCCATTTATGGATATTAATACATCTCCTGTTTCAATACCTATTTCCTCAGCTATGCTATTGTGTCTTACCTTTTCTATTATATTTTTTTTATTATCAAATTTTTTTAATTCCATATTCCATCCTTCCATCTATTGGTTCTAATCACTATCTATTATATTATAGCAAAATACTTGGTCAATAGATATGGTTAATTTAGTATATAAAACATATAAGCCTACAATAATGTAGGCTCACATGCTTTAGTCGTATAATGGAAATCTAGAACACAACTCTAAAACCTTGTTTTTTACCTGCTCCCTGTCATTTTTCTCATCCAATGCTAAATCAATTATTTCAGCAATTTCTTTCATCTCTTCTTCCTTCATACCTCTAGTTGTAACAGCTGGAGTACCTATTCTTACACCACTAGTTACAAAAGGACTTTCAGGATCAAAAGGAATTGTGTTTTTATTGGTAGTTACATTAACTGCCTCTAATAATTCCTCCGCTTTTTTCCCAGTTAATCCTTTAGGCCTTACATCCAGAAGAATTAGATGGTTATCTGTACCTCCAGATACCAATCTAAAACCTCTTTCTATTAAACTATCTGCCAATGCTTTTGCATTTTTTACAATCTGCTTTTGATACTCTTTAAAACTATCTTCTAGTGCCTCTCCAAAGCTTACAGCTTTTGCTGCGATTATATGCATCAGTGGACCACCCTGAATTCCTGGGAATATAGCCTTATCAATCATATTTGCATACTTTTCTTTGCAAAGAATTGCCCCGCCCCTAGGCCCCCTTAGGGTTTTATGTGTTGTAGTAGTAACAAAATCTGCATAGGGTACTGGATTAGGATGAAGTCCTGCAGCAACAAGCCCTGCAATATGTGCCATATCTACCATCAAGTAAGCTCCTACTTCATCTGCAATTTCTCTAAATTCTTTAAAATCAATTATCCTTGGATATGCACTTGCCCCTGCCACTATCATCTTTGGTTTTTCCTTTAATGCAATTTCCCTAACCTGTTGGTAATCTATCATCTCAGTTTCCTTGTCTACCCCATAATCTACAAAATTATAATATACACCTGATATATTTACTGGACTACCATGAGTCAGATGCCCACCTTGAGATAAATTCATGCCTAATACCTTGTCTCCAGGTTTTAGTACTGCAAAATATACTCCTAAATTTGCATTAGAGCCTGAATGGGGCTGAACATTGGCATGTTCCGCACCAAATAGTCTCTTCAACCTATCCCTAGCTAAATCCTCAACCATATCAACATATTCACAGCCACCATAATATCTTTTTCTAGGATAGCCTTCAGCATATTTATTAGTCAATTGGCTACCCATAGCCTCCATTACTTGAGGTGTGACAAAGTTTTCAGAGGCAATTAATTCAATATGTTCTCTTTGCCTTTTTGTTTCTAATTCAATAATTTCCATTACCTGCGGGTCTGATTTTTTTAAATTTGTAAAATCCATATATTAATCCCCCTTCTTTGGTATAATTGATTTAATCCATTGATTAATCATAGAATAGTACTATAATATAGTGGAATAGTACTATAATATAATCATAGAAAAACCTTTTCTTCCAAATTAATTATATAGTTAATTCTTATTATTTACAACTACATTATTCTTATGAGGTGAAATTTATGGATAAGAGCGATAATAAAAGAAAAGAGGCAAAAAATTTATTACTGTTATCAACTTTGGCTGGTAAAATAATGTTGAAAAATGGTGCTGAAACCTATAGGGTTGAAGATACAATTGAAAGAATATGCAAATCTAGGATGAATATTAAATATGCAGATGCCTTTGTAACTCCAACTGGCATATTTGTTTCCTTAGAATATGATGGGGAAATGATGACTTACTTAATAAGAGTTAAAAATATTAAAATTGATTTAAATAAAATTGATTTAGTGAACCAATTTTCTAGAGAATTCGTAAACTCAAACATGCCTACAGACGAAGGCATAGCTAAACTAAAAGAAATTAATAAGATTAAAAATTATAGTCCAAGGCTAAAAATTCTATTTGGTAGCATGGCATGTGCTTTTTTTTCTCTTTTGTTTGGAGGAACTTTTTTAGATTTTTTATCTACTTATATGATAAGTCTAATAGTACTAATAACTATAAATAAAATAGACAGATTTAAGATGACATTTTTCGTAAACAATTTTATCGGTGCAACTATTGCTTCTTTTTTATCTGTTATATCTACCAAAATTGGCTTTGGTCAAAATATGGATATAATAATTATAGGCTCCATTATGTCCTTAGTACCTGGCGTAGCAATTACTAATGCTCTAAGGGATACTATTTCAGGAGATTTTATATCAGGACTATCTAGAGGTATGGAAGCCATATTCTCCGCCTTAGCTATAGCTTTCGGAGTTGGATTCGTATTAAACATTTATTTAAGGGGGTAATTTAATGTCCATTTTAATCCAATTATTATTAGCCTTTTTATCTACTATTGGTTTTGCAATATTGTTTAGTATTCCTAAAAAATCCATTTGTAAATCTGGTATAGTAGGTGCATTGGGGTGGATAACTTTTTATATTATTTCAATTCATTTAAATAGCTATACTTCTGCTACTTTTTTTGCTGCTATAGTAGTAGGTATATTAGGAGAACTAATGGCTAGATATTATAAAAAACCAGCAACCGTATATATTATTCCTGGGATAGTTCCCTTAGTACCCGGTGCTGGCATGTATTATACCATGTTGGCATTAGTTAGCAAAGATTTTTATACAGCTATAAACAAAGGAACTGAAACTTTCTTTATAGCTGCTGCTATTTCTCTTGGAATTATTATCTCCACTTCCCTTTCCAGATCAATAAAAAGGATGAAGCATAAAAATTAATTTTGCTTAGCATATTTTATCTTAATATCTACTAGACTATCTAAAGTTTCATCTCCTGCATCTCCATCTAAATAGCTTTTTAAGCAGTCTTTCATATGATTTTCAAGTATTAAACCACCAACAGAATTCATTGCAGATCTAACTGCTGCTATTTGAATTAATATATCTCCACAGCATTTTCCTTCCTCAACCATCTTCTGAATTCCTTTAACCTGTCCTTCGATTCTTCTTAATCTCTTAATTATGGCATCATTATCTTTTATCTTCAAAGTCAACCCTACTTCCTCCCTTTATATAATACTATTTATTATAATATTCGTACCATCTTAATAGCTTTATCGTTCTTCTTCTTAATAGAATTATCAATTCTTTTTAATATTAGGAAAGAGATCCCTAGAAATACTATTCCAATTAAAAAACTATATAATTCAGAATTATTTATCCCCAAGGATTTAAGCAAGACAGTACTCATCATTATCCCTAATATTAGCATAAAAAATGGTATCATATAAACGATCAAGGCATATCTAATAATCTTATTGGACTGTCCTTTAATTTCCACATAATCCCCTGGTTTTGCTCCAATAGAATTTTCTATTTTTATAATTATGCTGGGAACATCACAAGAACCTCCACAACTGCTACAACTACCCCCACAACCTGAAATTCGTCTTACCTCCACTTCTGCCATACCATTAGAGGTATTACGTATATAGCCTATTTGTTCCATTAAACACACCCCCTAAACGCTAAATCCTTAATAACTTCAGAAGCAATAATCAAACCTGCAACAGAAGGAACAAAGGATACACTTCCTGGTACTGCTTTCCTAATTTCTTCTTTTTCCAAATTAACTTTTATGGGCTTTTCACTGGACCATACTACTTTTAAATCCATTATATCCCTTTTCCTCAATTCTCTTCTCATAACCTTAGCCAAAGGACAGGTATTAGTATCATATATATCACCAATCTGAAATAAAGTTGGATCTAATTTGTTCCCTGCCCCCATACAGGATATTATGGGAATATCCATAGTTTTGCATTTCTCTATCAAGCTTATCTTAGAAGAAACCATATCTATTGCATCTACTACGTAATCATAGCTTGAACATAGTAATTCATCACTATTTTCCTCAGAATATTCCTTATTATAAACAATAATATTAAGTTCAGGGTTTATCTCTAAAAGTCTATCCTTCATCACATCTACCTTTGATAATCCTACAGTTTTAGATGTAGCATGGATTTGTCTATTAATATTTGACACATCTATTATATCATAATCTACAAGTATAATACTACCTAAACCAGATCTAACTAAGGCCTCGGAGGCGAAAGAACCAACGCCTCCTATACCAAATACCCCAACCTTTGAGTTAGCAAGTATATCCATGGCATTTTTCCCTAATAATAATTCAGTTCTCGAAAAATAACTTTTCATCCCTATCACCTTTCAAATTTAAAAGCATATCCTAATCTAGATCCAATTGTATATGGAGTTCTTTTAATTGTTCTTCTGTAATAGTTGTAGGAGCTTTAGTCAGCAAGCATGTAGCAGACTGGGTCTTGGGAAAAGCTATAACATCCCTAATATTATCCCTTCCTGTCAACAACATTATTAATCTATCAAATCCATAAGCTATACCACCATGAGGTGGTGTGCCATATTTAAAAGCTTCCAATAGAAATCCAAATTTATCCCAAGCTTCTTCTTCTGAAAATCCAAGAGCCTTAAACATTTTCTTCTGTAAATCCTGATTGCTAATCCTAATACTTCCCCCACCTATTTCATCTCCATTAATAACTATGTCATAGGCCTTAGCCCTAACCTTTTCTGGATGAGTTTCTAACAGATGGATATCTTCCTCCATAGGATGTGTAAATGGATGATGTTTGGCCACATATCTTCCTTCTTCTTCGTCATACTCAAACAGTGGAAACTCTGTAATCCAAACCATTTTTAGCTCTTCATCATCAAGTATATTAAGCCTTCTTGCCACTTCATTCCTCAGATTACCTAAACTATCGAATACAACAGAAGGCTTATCGGCAACAAACAACAATAAATCTCCCTTTTCCCCATCCCTTCTATTTAGAATACCATCTAATTCTTCTTGGGATAAAAATTTAGCAATAGGAGATGTTATTCCATCGGGAGTAATTTTTATCCAAGCTAATCCTTTAGCCCCAAAATCTTTCACATAGGTTTCTAGATTTGAAATATCCTTCCTTGTAAAATCATCACCATATCCTTTTACATTGATACCCCTTACACAACCTTTGTTTTTAATAGTACCACTAAATACCTTGAATTCAGAATTAGCTACTATATCGGTAATATTTACCAGTTCAAATCCAAATCTTAAATCTGGCTTATCTAATCCAAATCTTTCCATAGCTTCATTATAAGTCATCCTCTGTATAGGCAATTTTATTTCAATTCCCTTAATCTCTTTGAACAATCTATAAAGCAGTCTTTCATTTAATTCTATTACATCATCTACATCTACAAAAGACATTTCTATATCTATCTGGGTAAACTCAGGTTGCCTATTTGCCCTTAAATCCTCGTCCCTGAAGCACTTTACTATTTGATAATATCTATCCATACCTGACACCATTAAGAGTTGTTTCATAAGCTGTGGGGACTGGGGAAGAGCATAGAAATGTCCTGGATGTACCCTACTTGGAATTAAATAGTCCCTTGCACCTTCTGGTGTTGGTTTTGTTAACATAGGGGTTTCTATTTCTACAAAATCGTTCTCATCTAGAAAATCCCTTACTAACTTAGCGGTTTTATGTCTCATCTTTAAATTATTTTGCATAGAAGGTTTTCTTAAATCCAAATATCTATATTTTAACCTCATGGATTCTGAAACATTGTCATCGTCTTTTATATATATAGGTGGTGTTTCAGCAGTATCCAGTATCCTTAATTCTTCTACTAACACCTCTATATTCCCAGTAGGAATCTCTTTGTTTACAGCCTCCCTTTTCCTTACTTTACCCCTTACAGCCAATACGAACTCACTTCTAACCTTAGCTGCTTTATTAAATATATCCTCAGAAACTGTACTATCAAATACAATTTGACATATGCCTGTAGTATCCCTCAAATCCACAAATATTAAGGATCCCAAGTTTCTTTCCCTTTGTACCCATCCCATAAGTACTACTTCTTCATCTACATTGGATGTCCTCAAATCACCACACATATGACTTCTTCGTAAATTTCCCATACTTTCTCTCATATCATTACCTCCCTAAAATAGTAAAACCCCTCATCTCTGTATTTCAGGGACGAGAGGTCAATTCTCGCGGTGCCACCCTAATTAGGCTGTTACCTCGCTTATAACTATAACGCAAATAATGCGAACAAACCATGTTTGTTAACTCAGAGGTGTCTTCATCAAATATTGGTATCAGTTTCCACCAACACTGACTCTCTATAACCAAGGGATTTAATTACTCTTCCTCTTCATAGTTTCAATGTTTTTAATAATTATAAGATATTTTTTATACGATGTCAAGATAATAGATTTCTCTTTCTCTCTATCATTTCTTCAGTTCTACCCAAATATTCCTTTAAACTTTTGACATTTGGTATTCTCTCTATCCTATTCTCTTTTGGATAGAAAATCTTAGACACTCCTCCCATACCTGCTGCCACTACCGTCTCCTTCTCTTCCATCATCATAATATTATATATACATTCTTTTCCTTCCTTAGCATAGCCAATATTCTCCATATTTCCTAATATTTGTTTTTGCCTATATAAATAATAAGGTTGAAGATTCATATATTTTGCAAATTCCCTAGTGTTTTCTAACATCTCATCTATAATTCTTTGACTTTTAATTTTATACTTATCCATAGTAGATCTAAATTTAGAACCTCTTTTTACTGACAGCGTATGAATAGTTAGATTTTCTGGATCCAATTTCTCTATTTCTTTCAAAGTATTTTTTATATCATTTATTCCTTCTGATGGAAGGCCAACTATCAAATCCATATTAATTACATCAAAACCTATCTCTCTTGCTAAATAATAGGATTTTACTATATCTTTAGAACAGTGTTCTCTTCCAATAAGCTTCAATGTATTATCATTCATAGTCTGAGGATTGATGCTAATCCTTCCCACATTATTTTTTTTAAGCATCTCCAACATCCCTCTATAAATTGTATCTGGCCTACCAGCTTCCACAGTTATCTCCACTATATTATCATATCCAAAATATTCGTATATGGATTTAATTATCCTGTCGAGATTCTTCATAGGAATAGCAGTAGGGGTCCCGCCACCAATGTATACCGTAGAAATGGTTTTTCCCTTCATAATATCTGATATTTGGTTAATTTCATATACTAGCCTATCTGTATACTCATCCACAAAATCGTCATATTTGGATACACTACATGTAGGAAAGGAGCAATATAAACATCTCGTTGGACAAAAGGGAATGCTCACATATAGGCTAAATCTATTTTCATCTAAAGGATAGATATATTTCCTTTGCCTCTTGCAAATATCTATAATTAATTTAGCTTTGTCCTTAAACAATTTATATTGATTATTCAAAATACTAAATATTTCCTCTTCATCTAGTCCCTTGTCCAATAAAGTATGAACTATTTTTACAGGTCTAATACCTGTTAGTATGCCCCATGGAGCTGATGTTTCCGAAATCTCAATAAGGGAATCATATATATTCTGTTTTATGCCTACTTTGATTTTCTTCTTTAAATCATCTTTCTCTATCTTAATATCCTGTATGTTTGTTATGGAATTTTTAGATAACAGTTTATTATCCATATATATCATAGTAGTTGAACTAATCCCATATTTGTTATAGGTTAAAACATTTTTCAACAATATATTATTACCCGTATACTCCTCTTCATTATGAATAAATACTATATCCTCATTGAAAAAAAAGACCTTGATTAATTCTCTAACATCATATTCAAAATCATGCCCTTTTAAATAAACATAAATCATAATTGCTCCCCTCAATAATCGTTATAAAAATCTTCTATCATCTTTTGAACATATTTTTTTGATATTCCATATTCCTTGGATATTTCTTCTTCATTTAAACCTAATTCGATCAGCTCATGTATATCATGTAAATCTATAGGCCCTTTGTGTTTTTTATAATTATATTTTTGTTTTTTCTTCAACTTAGCCACCTCCTATTGCATAAGATTCCCTAAAAGGTGGCTTTTAATTCTTATTTATCTTAAAAAAGGATTAGTGGCCTTTTCAGCTTTAATAGTAGAAGATGGGCCATGACCAGGATAAATTTTAGTATCATCTGGATATATAATTATCTTATTCTTTATTGAATCTATTATTTTTTCAAAGGAACCTCCTGGAAAATCTGTCCTTCCAATAGAGCCTGCAAATAGTGTATCTCCTGTGAATATACTATCTTCTATTTTTATAGAGATCCCCCCTGGTGTATGGCCTGGTGTATGGATTATTTTAGCCTTTAAATCCCCAAAGAATATCTCATCTCCATCTTCAACTATCATATCAGCAGATAACTCTACTCTACCCATAGCCATCATACTAGATAGATTGTTGTCACCATCTCTCAACAGATGTTCATCATCTTTATGAATTAGTACTGGTGCATTGGTATACTCTTTTATTTCACCAACACCAGCAATATGATCTCCATGACCATGGGTAAGTATTATATATTTTATTTTCAATCCTAATTCTTCTATTTTAGCTATAATATCATCTACATCTCCCCCTGGATCTATAACAATGCCTTCATTGTCCTTTTCTGAATATACTAGATAACAATTTGCAGCATAAATTCCTGCAGGTATCCTAACAACTTTCAATAATATCCCTCCTAAAAAATTTTTTTACTATCAATTAATATGGTTACAGGCCCATCATTGATGAGCTCTACTTTCATATCTGCACCAAATATTCCTTTCTCAGTCCTAATTCCTTTATTCTCACATTTCATAATAAACTGATTGTACATATTTTCTGCTAATTCTGGTTGAGCAGAATCAGTAAAACTAGGTCTTTTCCCCCTTCTAACATCTCCATACAATGTGAATTGGGATATAACCAACATTTCTCCATTTATATCTAAAAGGGACAAATTCATCTTATAATCTTCGTCCTCAAAAATCCTCAATCCTGAAATTTTTTCTACCATATAATCTAAATCTTTACTGTCATCATCAACGCCTATACCTAAAAAAACTAATAAGCCTTTTCCTATTTCTCCAACTACCTCTCCGTCGACCTTTACATTAGCATTTAGCACTCGTTGAACTACTGCTCTCATTAATAATCATCCTTCCTTTAGCTTATTACCCTATATACATCAATTACACCTTTTAGTTTTTTAATCCTCTTCATCAAATCTCTTAATTGTTCTGTATTCTTTATTTCTAAAGTCATATTGATTAAAACCAATTTTTCCTTATTAGTTCTTGCATTTAATGATAATAGACTAATATTTGAATCGGTGATTCCCTGAGTAATATCTGTTAATAATCCTGATCTGTCAGTAGCTTTTATCTGTATTTCAACTGGATATTCTGCTTTCTCATTGGTATCCCATTCCACATCTATAAACCTTTCTTGTCCAACTAAATCAGATATATTTGGGCAATCCTTTCTATGAATGGATACTCCTCTTCCTCTAGTAATATAACCTACAATATCGTCTCCAGGAACTGGGTTACAACACTTAGCAAATCTTACCTTTATATTATCTACTCCCTTTATGCTAATTCCTTGTGTAACTCTTTTGTTCTTTTTAGGAGCTGGTTGTTCCTTAATCTTTTGTTCAATATTAATATTATCATCCTCTATATTGTAGTAATCTTTATGAAGCTCCTTTAATCTTGGAACTACTTGAGATAATGTAATATTACCATAACCTAAAGCAGCATATAAATCATCAGAAGTATTTAAACTAAGCTTATTAGCAATATTTTTAAGCCAATCTTCTTTTAATATTTCCGTTAACTTATATCCTTGCCTTTTTACCTCCTTCTCTAACATTTCCTTACCTCTATTAATATTTAAATCTCGCTCTTCTCGTTTAAACCATTGACGTATCTTATTTTTAGCTTGACTGCTTTTTACTATCTTAAGCCAATCTCTACTTGGTCCAGTACTTGATGAAGATGTTAATATTTCAACAATATTCCCATTTTTAAGCTTATAGTCAAGAGGAACTATTCTACCATCAACTTTTGCACCAACACAACTATTACCAACTGCAGTGTGTACCCTATATGCAAAATCTATAGGGGTAGAGCCATTAGGTAAGTTTATTACATCTCCCTTGGGGGTAAATACAAAAACTTCATCTGTAAAAAAATCTATTTTTAAAGTTTCCATAAACTCTGTTGGATCTTTCAAATCTTTTTGCCATTCTAATAACTGCCTTAGCCATGTTAATTTCTCGTCAAAGTTATCTGTTTTTATAGTACCTTCTTTATATTTCCAATGGGCTGCAATTCCATATTCAGCAGGTCTGTGCATATCCCAAGTCCTTATTTGGACTTCAAATATCTCCCCTTCTGGTCCAATAACAGTAGTGTGAAGAGATTGGTACATATTGGGCTTAGGCATGGCTATATAATCTTTAAATCTACCTGGTATAGGTTTCCACATAGTGTGAACTATACCTAAAACTCCATAACAATCCTTTATATTATCTACTATTACCCTTATAGCTGTTAAGTCAAATATTTGTTCAAAAGATTTGTTTTGATATACCATTTTCTTATAGATGCTATAGAAATTTTTAGGTCTTCCACTTATATCCCTGGGTATATTCATCTCTTCAAGTTTTTCATCCAAATCCTTTATTATCCTTTGAATATAGGCTTCCCTTTCTTTCCTACGTTTAGATACCTTATCTACTAAGTCATAATATCCTTCTGGATCTAGGTATCTTAAGGACAAGTCCTCCAGTTCCCATTTAATTTTTGATATACCTAATCTATGGGCTAGAGGTGCATATATTTCCAAAGTCTCTAAAGCCTTTTCTTTTTTCTTTTCTTCACTCATATACTCGAGAGTTCTCATATTGTGTAGTCTATCTGCTAATTTGATTATAATCACCCTAATATCCTTCGCCATCGCTAGTACCATTTTTCTTAAGTTCTCTGCCTGATTTTCTTGTTTAGTTTTATATTGTAACTTCTTTAATTTAGTTACACCTTCCACTAAATCTGCTACTTCTTCCCCAAATTCCAATACTACATCATCATAAGTTATATTCGTATCCTCTATTACATCATGCAAAAGGCCAGCAACAATGGTAGTAGTATCCATATTCAATTCCGTTAAAATAATAGCCACATTGTACGGATGTACAATGAATTTTTCTCCAGAGTTTCTAAATTGTCCTTCATGAGCAGCCTCTGCAAAATGAAAAGCTTTGATAATCTGTTTCATATCTGCATTAGGATTATACTGCTCAATACTTAACAATAAATTTTCAATCATTCTCTTCACCTGCTTAAAATATATTATGACTACTGGTTTAAACTAATATCCATAAGAATAAAACAATTTTGATTATTTAGGGATATATTTTAAATTATATAAGTATATTATAGCAATAATAGGACAATATTAAAGTGATTTTATAAACATATCTTCGGTTATTATCTATAATTTTGTATATTAATCTGTATATTTCTATTTCCCATATATTCATTCACCATAGGTGTATATATCATATCCAAAACTATTTTATTATCTACGCCTGCATACATCTTATTCAACTCATCTTTGCCAAATTTTCTACACATTTTCTCTTCAAATTGTTCAATATCTCCAAAATATATACCATCAATTACACGACCTCTATTGGTTAATAGCAATAATTTTAAAACATTTTGATTATTTCCTAATATGAAACCTCTTTTTACCTTTACATTTTTTGCTCCAAATAAAGGCTTGGGATTTCCCTTCCCAAAAGGTTCTAATTTTTCCAATTCTTCTATTAAACTAAAACTAATATAATCCAATGGAATATGCATATCTATATAAACCTTAGGCGTCAAATCATCCTCAGTTAAAGATTCTTGGGTATTCAATCTATTCCTAAATTCATCTATATGTGAAACATCTAATGAAAGTCCTGCAGCCATTGGATGTCCTCCAAATGCTAACAATAGTTCTTTGTGTTTAGATATCTCCTCAAACATATTGTATTCTTCTATGGATCTTCCAGAGCCTTTTACTTTACCGTTTTCTTTAGAATTGGTCAAAACTATTGTTGGCCTGTAATATTTATCCTTTATCCTACCTGCTATAATCCCCGCTACACTTTCATGTACCCTTGGTTCATATATCACTAACACATTTTTTTCTTTTAAATCCGTATTTTCTATTTGTTCCACTATCTTCTCATAGCCTTTTTTTGTCATTGCTTTTCTTTCTTCATTTAACTCATGTAATCTATTAGCATACCTTTGAGCTTTATCTGAATCTTCAGTTAGAAATAACTCTACGGCAATATCTGCCCTATCTAGCCTTCCAGAGGCATTTATACAAGGACCTAAAATAAAACCTAAGGAATAAGTATTGATTTTTTTCTCTTCTAAACCAGTAGCTTTTATCAGAGCTTTTAGTCCTAAATTATTAGTATTATTTATCCTCTTTAAGCCTTCTTTAACAATAATTCTGTTTTCATCAATTAAATCCACCACATCACAAACAGTTCCCATAGCCACAAACTCTAATAATTCATAGGATTCTTCCATATCTATATTCATCTTTGTATATAAAGCTTGTATCAATTTAAAAGCTACCCCTGCACCACATAATTCTTTAAAAGGGTATTTACAATCCCATCTCTTAGGATTAATAACCGCATCTGCTTCTGGTAATCTATATTGTTTTATTCCCTTTTCATCTTCCATATATGCTAAATCGTGATGATCTGTTACTATAACTATCATTCCTAAATCCTTAGCAAGTTTTATAGGTTCAAAAGCTGCTATTCCATTATCACATGTAATTATCAAATCTATTCCATCTTCTTTGGCTTCTCTAACTATTCTATCATTTATTCCATATCCATCTATTATCCTATGGGGAATAACATAATCTACCTTAGCTCCGCATCTTTTTAGTCCTTTATAAAGAGTCAATATAGCAGAATTACCATCTTGATCATAATCTCCAGAAATTCTAATATTTCTGCCTTTTTCAATGCTATCTACTATTATTTCTATCCCTTTATCCATATCCTTCATAAGTTCAGGATTGTGTAATTTATCTAAACTTGGATCTATAAAACTATCCATTATCTCATAACTGGTAATATTCCTATTTAATAATAGTTTGGATAATAATTTACTTATCCCCAAACTTTTAGATATCCTATCTAAATCTCCTTTTACATTTCTTAAATACCACTTCTCCAAGATAAAATCACTCCTATTATGTCTCCTCTACATTAAGCATATCCATTAATAACTAGTATCTTCCTCAGGATTTTTCTCACATTTCAATTTTTCAATTTCCTTCTCCTTTTCCTCTAAAGAAGTATTAATGACTTCTATTTTCTCCTCTAATTCAACTATAGTATTTTTTAATCTAGTAATTTCATCTCCTCTATCTTCTAATAGTATAGCCATATTTTCTTTATCCTCTTCAAGGGGTAGAATCTTTTTATTTAAATCCTTGATTTCTTTTTTATATTTAATATTTTTTATACCACTTAAAATCGAAACAATTACTGCACCAAGTATAGCAGACAAAAATATAATTATAGCCTGAGATATCTCTACCTCAGTAAATATAAAATCTATAAGTACCTTGTCCCCATTTTTTAAAGCAAAGACAGCCACAATAGCTGCAAAAATTAATGATAAAATAAATCCCTTTTCCATAGCCCGCCTCCCAATAATATTATAAAATATTTTTAAAACATTTAATATAATAATATAAGATTTTTACCCAAATTTAAAGGATTAACTACATAAAACTGCCTTAGGCAGTTTTATGCTTTTTTAGTCTTTAATTTCTCTCGGTTTTTCAATCCATACCATATTGGACTAGCTATAAATAATGATGAATAAGTTCCTGATACTATACCAAATATAAGAGGTAAAGCTAAGACTTTAACATCCTCCACCCCCACTATATAAAGAATTAATACTGCAACTAAAGTGGTTAAAGATGTATTTATAGTCCTAGTCAAAGACTTCCTTATACTTTCATTTATTATTTCTTCTAAAGGTTTTCTTGGATTTAGCTTTAATTCCTCCCTTATCCTATCAAAAATAACAATAGTATCATTAATAGAATAACCTAATATAGTCAATATAGCAGCTATAAAAGCACTATTTACAGGAATTTTAAAAATTGCATAAATAGAAAAAGTAATAAATACATCATGAAGCAATGCAATAATTGCTGCAATGGCAAATTTAAACTCAAATCGCCAACTAATATAGATTAACATGCCTATAACAGCAATAAACGAAGATAACAAAGCTTTTTTCTTAATTTCTTTTCCCATAAAAGGGCCAAATTTTTCCGATTGAAACTCTTTTTCTTCTATATCATATTCTTTTGCAAATTTATCGATTATTTGATTGATTTCATCATTAGTAAAATCCTTCTTACTTCTTATCATTATCTCATCTTTGTTGGCACCTATATGAACTATACTTGCTTCTTTATCGTATTCATCCACTATCTTTCTAGCTTCATCTACAGTTATCATTTTGCCTATCTTTATTTGAACAGAAGTACCCCCAGTAAAATCTATGCCATAGTTTAAGCCATTTATAATCATCATAATCATACCAAATATAATGATTCCTAAAGATATTGTATAATAAGTTTTTTTATTTTTTATAACGTTCATTTTTTCACCCCTTACATACCATATAGTTTAGAATTGTTTGTATTGGTCATATTAACTGTTAACATTAACAAATGCTTTGTAATAAATACCGACGTTATCATAGAGGCCACGATCCCTAAAATTAATGTAATTCCGAAACCTTTTATAGGCCCAATTCCAAAATAATATAATACTACACCTGCTATTAATGTGGTAATATTAGAATCTAAAACAGAGGTTAAGGCTCTATTAAAGCCATGATCTATGGAGGCTCTAATGGATTTGCCATTTCTCAACTCTTCTTTTATTCTTTCAAATATTATCACATTAGCATCTACTGCCATACCAATTGACAATATTAGTCCTGCAATACCTGGCAAGGTTAATTTTACTCCTAAAAATTTCATAGTATAAACTACTATCAATATATATATAGTTAAACAAATATCAGCTATCAGTCCAGGTATTTTATAATAGATAAGCATAAATAAAAATATTATTAAAATTGCAATAGCTCCAGCTTTTATACTTTTGTCTAAAGCTTCTAATCCTAACGTAGGCCCTATTATAGAAGTTTGAAGTTCTGACATTTCCACAGGTAATGCGCCAGCTCTAATTAATGTGGCCAATCTATTAGCCTCTTCTACATCAAAGTCCCCTTCAATGACAGCTTTTCCATCTGTAATAGCAGAGTTAACAATTGGAGCTGAAATTACCTGCTCATCTAACACTATATAAATTATCTTCTCCTCTATGGTTTCTTTCTTTACCAATCTTGTAGTAGCTTCCTTAAAACTTTCTGCTCCTTCTTTATCAAATTCCAAAGTTACTACAGGTTTCTCTCCTAAATCTGTTTTGTGAAAAGCAACATCAGAATTCTTAACATTTTTCCCAGTCAATATCTCCTTCCCATCTGGATCTATAAACTGTAATTGAGCAGTCTTTCCTATTAATTCTATAGCCTCTTGTGGATTTTCAATACCAGCCAATTCAATTCTGATTCGTTTATTTCCTTCTATAATTATGTTTGGCTCAGCAACACCAAGGCTATCTACTCTTTCACTAATAATCATCTTTGATTGCTCCATAGCCTTTTGTAATTCTGCACCTTGCAAATCTGTTTGTGCCTCTAATATTACATATACGCCACCAGCAAGATCTAATCCTAAATCAATAGAATCTTTAACATTAGAAATCTTAAATTTGCCTATTTCTATACCATTTATAGCTGTATAGGAAAATAAAGCTACTATGGCAATAATCAATATAAATAGTATAGTTTTTTTCATATTCATTAGCTTTCCCTCCTAAAATTAAATATAGCTACTCTAATGCTACTCATATAGATTGGCCAATATTGAAATAGCACATTCGATTCTCTTCTTCTCCATTTCACAGCCAATATCATAAGGTTTCATAATATTTCCATGGTGATTATAAGCATTTGCGTGACAACCTCCACTACAATAAAATCTCGCCCAACAACTTCTGCACTTTTCCTTATTATATACACTTGCATTTTTAAATTCCTTCACTATTTCATTATTTGTAATACCTTCATATACATTTCCTATTTTAAACTTTTTATCTCCTACAAATTGATGGCAAGGGTATAGTTCCCCCTCTGGCGTAACTGCCATATACTCAGAACCTGCTCCACAACCTACGATACGTTTAACAATACAAGGCCCTTGATCTAAATCAATCATAAAATGAAAAAATAAAAAATCATCATCTTTCTTCTTTATATTTATATAATCCTTGGAAAATTTTTCATACTCCTTTAATATAGTATCTATATGCTCCTCTTTTATCCCATAATCCTTATCTGGTGAAGTAACTACTGGTTCTATTGATATTTTTTTAAACCCTTTATCATAAAAATGAAGAACATCATTAGAAAAGTCCAGATTGTAACTAGTAAAGGTTCCTCTTACATAATAATCCTTGTCTCCTCTCTTAGCAACCATTTTTTGAAATTTAGGAAGTATAATATCATAACTCCCCTCATCCGTGATAGTTCTTCTCATATTATCATTTATTCTTTTCCTACCATCAAGGCTCAATACTACATTATCCATATATTCATTGATAAATTTCATATTATCTTCATCTAGCAATACCCCATTAGTAGTTATAGTAAAACGAAAATGTTTATTGTAATTCTTCTCTAGATCTTTACCATACATTACCAATTTCTTAATTATTTCAAAATTCATCAGGGGCTCTCCACCAAAAAAATCCACTTCTAGATTTCTTCTACCCCCTGAATGTTTTACCAAAAACTCTAAAGCTTTTTTACCCACTTCTAGAGACATTAAAGATCTATCCCCTTTAAAGTCCCCTTGGGATGCAAAACAATAGTTACAACGTAAGTTACAGTCATGAGCCACATGAAGACAAAGGGCCTTTATAATATTATCTTCATTATACCTAATATCCTCTATAGATACCCCTTCAGAATATAGTATTCCCTCATTTTCCAATAAGGATATCTCCTCATAAGCCTCCATTATGTCCTTATCGTCATATTTATCTTCTAATAATTTTATTATTTCGTCTAAAGTATAGGTCTTGTAATAATCTAGTATATCATATACTATATCCTCTACAACATGCACTGCACCACTATTAATATCTAATACAATATTTTTTCCATTTAAACTATATTTGTGAATTCTTTCTTTTATGTCCATAATTATCCTCCTATAACTAAAATGTAGATAAATTAAAAAGGAGTGGTTAAAACCACCGCCTTTATGCTTTATCTATTTTCACATTTTTGATTTCCTACTGTACAAGAAGTCTTACATGCAGACTGACAAGATGTCTGACATTCTCCACAGCCACCTTTTTTCAAAGTATCCTTTAAATTGCTACCAGATATGGTTTTTATATATTTCATACTATAACCTCCTCAATAACTGAATGATACCTTTATTGATTATATCATATTAATATTATTATTTAAAGCTTTATTTCATATTAATCCCTATAATACCACCAATAACACCAGTTATCAAAGATAATATAAATTTACCAAGTAGATACATATCTACAAGAAATGGCTTAAAAAATAAATAATTTAGTAACACCAATACTAAAAAATATAATATACCAAGTATTCCCCCATTTATCCAACCATTCTCTCCTATATTAGTAGAAACGTATATGCTTCCTATAGTTATACTTACTATCATTATCACAGTATTAAATAAAGGGATTTTTGACTCTTTAAATGGCGTATATAGTAATACTAAAGATAATATAAATACTAACAAAATGGTAATTATCAGAGAAAAAATTAGACCTTTAAAAACTAATAATATATAATTTAATCCTTTCTCTCTCATCAACTCCACCTCCTATTCTAATTTATTTTATTTAGGAGGAATTTATTACAAAAATAAAACTTCCTTGTTACAAGGAAGTTTTATTTTTATTATTCTTCTTTTTTATCTTTTTCATCTTTTTCATTTTTAGAATTAACTTTATTGATTACTGATCCTATAGCCCATTTTGTCATATCAATCTTGGTCTTATTAGAACCAACCTCTATAGTAACCATATCGTCTTTAATCTTGACGATCCTTCCTAAAATCCCTCCTATAGTTATTATTTCATCCACTATACTTAAGCTATCCCTCATTTCTCTAATTTCTTTTTCTCTTTTTTTCTGAGGTCTTATAGCAAATAGGTAGAAAAATACTAAGAAAGCAATAGGAATAATCAATCCTCCTAAACCTGCTCCTCCAGGATTTGCTGCCGCCATAATTATTTCCTCCTTTTCTCCTTTTATCATTTTGATACTATATTATGCAAGGTTTCTAAAAAACCTTTATTGCCTAATCTATATAGCCATATTTTTTGTAAAATTCCTCTTTATACTCCAACAATCTATCAGTTTTAATAGCTTCCCTAATATTTTCCATCAATTTAATTAAAAAATATAAATTATGAATAGTCGCAAGTCTTGCGCCTAAAATTTCATTTACATTAAATAAATGCCTTATATATGCTCTACTATAATTCTCACAAGTATAACAATTGCATTCTGGATCTAATTTACCAAAATCTCTAGAATATTCTGCATTTCTAATAGTCAATCTTCCATGACTAGTCATAACTGTTCCATTTCTTGCAATCCTCGTAGGTAAAACGCAATCAGCCATATCAATACCATTTATAACTGCCTCAAATAAATAATCTGGAGTTCCTACTCCCATTAGATACCTAGGCTTATCCTTTGGTAACAAAGGTACGGTAAACTCCAACATTTCATACATCAATTCTTTCGGCTCACCTACACTTAAGCCACCAATGGCATAACCAGGAAAATCTATATCTATAATCTCTTTAGCACTCTGTTCCCTTAAATCTTTATACATACCCCCCTGTATTATACCAAATAATCCTTGGTTTTCCCAGTCTTTATGATAATTTTTACATCTTTCTGCCCATCTAGAAGTCCTCTCCATTGATTTTTTTGCATATTCATAGGTAGCAGGATAGGGTGTACATTCATCAAAAGCCATCATAATATCAGAACCTAATGAATTTTGAATTTCAATGGATTTTTCAGGTGATATAAAATGTTTAGACCCATCAATATGGGATCTAAACTCTACCCCTTCCTCTGTAATTTTCCTTAAATCTCCTAAACTAAACACCTGAAAACCGCCGCTGTCAGTTAAAATAGGGCCATCCCAATTCATAAACTTATGTAATCCACCAGCTTCTTCAATAAGCTTATGTCCAGGCCTTAAATATAGATGATAAGTATTACTTAATATTATCTGAGCTCCTAATCCTTTAAGCTCTTCTGGTGTCATTGTTTTAACTGTAGCTCTAGTTCCAACAGGCATAAATATTGGGGTTTCAATAGTTCCGTGGGGTGTATTTATTATACCAATTCTTGCATTAGTCTCAGTTGATTCCTTTAATACCTTAAATTTTACTGCCATATTATTCCTCCTGTTATTTAATAAACATTGCATCTCCAAAACTAAAAAATCTATAATTATATTTTACTGCTTCATTATAAGCATTAAGAATATTTTCCTTACCTGCCAGTGCACTAACCAACATTAATAATGTTGATTCTGGTAAATGAAAGTTAGTTATCAATCTATCAACTATTTTAAAATTATATCCTGGGTAGATAAATATATCCGTCCATCCATTACCAGGTAATACTATTCCATTTTCTGTAGCAATTGTTTCCAATGTTCTAACAGTAGTAGTACCTACTGAAACTATTTTCCCTCCTTTTTTCTTAGCAGTATTTATTTTCTCTGCAGTTTCTTCAGATACACGGTAGTATTCAGCATGCATATGGTGCTCTTCAACATTTTCTACTTTAACTGGTCTAAAAGTTCCTAGTCCCACATGAAGGGTTAAAAAAGCTATATCTACTCCTTTTTTTCTAATCTCCTTCAACAATCTTTCTGTAAAATGTAAACCTGCCGTTGGAGCTGCTGCGGAACCCTTGTGTTTAGAATAGACAGTTTGGTATCTTTCCTTATCCTCTAATTTTTCCTTAATATAAGGTGGCAAAGGCATTTGACCTAATTTATCTAATATTTCTTCAAATATTCCATCATAACTAAATTCTACAATTCTAGTGCCATCTTCTTCAATACTCAAAACATCTGCTATTAATAGCCCATCACCAAATATTATTTTATTAGAAGGTTTTACCTTTTTCCCTGGTTTCACAAGAACTTCCCATTGATCCTCCTTAACTCTTTTTAACAACAAAAATTCGATTTTCTCGTTTTTCCCTTCTCTCCTTCCAAATAGTCTAGCAGGAATCACCCTAGTATCATTTAATACTAAACAATCCCCTTTGTTTAAATAATTAATCACTTTCTTAAAATAACTGTGTTGTATTTCCCCAGTTATTTTATCTAACACTAACATTCTAGAAGCTTCTCTATCCTCTATGGGATATTGTGCAATTAAATTTTCTGGTAAATCATAATAAAATTCTTCTGTTTTCATTAGATCATCCCTTACATATTTGTTTTTTAATTAATTTCAACTCCAGTATAATAGTGTTTTAAAATTTCATCATAAGTATACCCATCTTCAGCCATTTTCTTAGCGCCCCATTGACTCATACCTACACCATGACCATATCCTTTACCTTCTATCAAAAAACCATTACTATTTTCCTTATAAATATCTATTAATTTTACTCTTTTATCCTTCCCCATAACCGTACTATTTCTGACATAACTCTTCGTATTATTTTTATCTATACTAATGGCCTTAGATGGATCTATTTTTTGAGAATTTTTGCTATTCCCGCTTATAGCATATACATGGCTTATAGAAGTAGACGGACCTCCCCTTTTAATAGAAAACCAAGTGCTCTTTAGCTCATCATTTCCTAAAACCTGTCGAATTTTGCCTTTGTTAAGTATTTCTTCACCTGTAGTTCCTACTATCTTAAGTTTAGATACCCCTCCCCTTGGAGAAGTCTCAATAATCTCCAAATCTACAACATCACCTATATAGATGCCGTTATTTTTAAGTTTATTATTTAAAGCACTAGATTCTATAGTAAAAGACCAATCACTATTAGGTTGATTTTTAGAAAATTCATCTTCTACACCTATTAAATAAGGAAAATAATTGCCCCAAGCTTCAGCAGAATCCTCAGTATGTCCTCCACTATTAGAATGATATACAGCATCAATAATACTTCCATTATAAGTAATTACTATTCCTTTAGTAGAATCTACTGCTTCATTTGTCCTAGTATGCTCACCATCTACGCCTCCATATACCTGACAATGAGTGGTATCACATAAATTATAGCCTTCACTTCCATGTTTGTTAAGATTATTTAGTGTATATGTTCTAGCTGCAACAGCTTGAGCTTTTAGCGCTTCCATTGGAAATGACGCTGGCATTTCTCTAGGTACTACCCCGTAAAGATAATGCTCTATATCTATTAAATTTATCACTAATAAACTCTGGCTTTCTCTTTGGATTTTTATAAAATCTCTATACCGTTTGTCCTCTACTGTTATAATACTATCCCATTTATTTGCAGAAGACAATATTAAATTATTTTCATGAGTTGAAAATAAAATTTCCCCTATCTCATCTTTTATTTCTATTTCACCTATGGAATTTAGCTCAATGGATATATTTTTATTAGGTATATATTCTATATCATTAAATATACTATTTATATATATATTAAACCCATCATCACTATATAGCTTTATTATTTCTCTTGATTTTATAGGGTTTGTTAACTTTATGCTCACATAATTATCCATGGAATTTGCAAAAGCATATCCATTTTGTATATTAAGTCCTAATAATACTATTATTAAAAAAGCTATAAATTTTTTTCTCACATTTTTTCCCCCTATCTTCTTATAAATATATTTATCAACAGAGTAAGTATTATGCTTATTAACAATGTAGAGACAATAGGGAAAAAGAAAGTGAAATTTCCCCTCTGGATAAATATATCACCAGGAAGTTTCCCAAATCCAAATCTTTCACCTAATATAAATATTCCACCTAATAAAATTAAAACTAAACCCATAAACAAAAGCATCCTACCAAAAGAAGCCATTTAATCACCTCTGTTCATCATATTCTAAATTAAAATGGTCATAAGCTTTTTTAGTTACAACTCTACCTCTAGGAGTTCTATTTATAAATCCTATTTGCAACAAATAGGGTTCATATACGTCTTCTATAGTAGTTTTTTCCTCCCCAGTAGCCGCTGATAATGTATCTACTCCTACAGGGCCCCCATCAAAATTTTCTATCATACTAAGAATTAGCTTCCTATCTACCTCATCTAGTCCTAATTCATCTATTTCCAAAACCTCTAGTCCCCTCTTTGCTACTTCATAAGTTATAACACCATTTTCAACTACTTGAGCATAATCTCTTACTCTTTTCAATAATCTATTAGCTATTCTAGGAGTTCCTCTAGATCGTTTGGCAATTTCCATAGCCCCTTTGTCATCTATCTTGATGTCTAAAATATTTGCAGAACGTTTTACTATCTTTTGTAAACTATAATCATCATATAAATCTAAATTCAACATTACTCCAAATCTATCCCTTAGAGGAGAAGTCAATAGTCCTGCTCTTGTTGTAGCCCCTATAAGAGTAAATCTTGAAAGATCTAGCCGAACAGATCTAGCACTTGGTCCTTTTCCTATAATAATATCTAAAGCATAATCTTCCATGGCTGGATATAGTATTTCCTCTACTGTTCTGTTTAGCCTATGGATTTCATCTATAAATAATACATCATCTTCTCCTAAATTGGTTAGTATACTAGCTAAATCCCCTGGCCTCTCTATAGCGGGTCCAGAGGTAACTCTAATACTAACACCCATTTCATTGGCAATAATATTTGCCAAGGTTGTCTTCCCTAAACCTGGTGGTCCATAAAGTAGAACATGATCCAATGGCTCTTGCCTACCTTTTGCAGCTTTAATAAAAATTTTTAACTTTTCCTTTGCTTTGTCCTGACCAATGTATTCATGAATCCACCTAGGCCTTAGGCTTATTTCATTTTCTAAATCTTCACTTTTTATTGTACCACTAACTATTCTATCTTTATCCATCAAAAATCATTACCTTCCTTTGCTATTTTGATAATCTCTTAAGCACTTCTCTAATAATATCTTCAGTATTCATATCTGAAGTATCTATCTCGCTTAATACCCATTGTATTTCATTTCTAGTATAACCTAGGGAAATAAGACCATTAACTGCTGTTTCTATATCACTACTATTGTCAATAGTTTCTACATCTTCAGATATTTCTATATCATCGATTCTATCTTTGAGTTCGAGAATAATCCTACCAGCAGTTTTCTTTCCAACCCCTGGTGCAGTACATAGTATACTAGTGTCATCATTTATAATTGCAGATTTTATTTGACTAGGAGTTAAGGTGGATAATACGTTTAAACCCACTTTAGGCCCTATCTTAGAAACTAAAAGAAGTTTATTAAACATATTTAATTCTTCTTCAGTAGTAAAGCCATATAAATATATACCATCTTCCCTTAAATTAAAATATGTATACATTTTTATATTTTGATTTAAATTAAACTTGCCAATGGAATTTTTAGAAGTAAATATCTTATATCCTATCCCATTGTTTTCTAATACTATACAGTCCTCCTTAATATCCACCACTTTTCCTATTATATATTCATACAATCCTATATCACCCTTTTATTATTTCATTTTAAACATATCTTTAAAGTTTAAACAACTACTATGACATATTGCTACTGCCAATGCATCAGCTACATCATCAGGTTTGGGAATTTCTTTTAAATTTAATAGCATCCTCACCATCTCTTGAACTTGTATTTTTTCAGCTCTACCATAACCAACTACACTTTGCTTTATCTGTAAAGGCGTATATTCATATACATCTATTCCATTATTGACAGCAGCTAATATCTCCACTCCTCTGGCTTGTCCCACCTTTATAGCTGTTTTAACATTTTTGTTAAAAAACAGCTCCTCAATCGCCAAATCGTCTGGATTATATCTATTTATAAGATAATTCATCTCATCATATATTATTTTCAATCTTTCAGGAAATAAAATATGAGAATCAGTTGTTATACATCCATAATCTATAACCCTATATCTATTCCCTTTATATTGAATTATTCCATATCCAACTGTAGCTAAACCTGGATCTATTCCTAATATGATCATATACTCTCCTCCTAAGCTTACATTCTATTTTACCACATTTTCAATAAAAAAACTAAGCTAGAACAATCTAACTTAGTTTTTTATTAACTTATAAAGTTCTCCAATACATCGGATAACTCTTCTTCACTATCAACAATAATTCCATCTTTTAATCTTTCCTGATCTACCTCTTTTAATAATGAAATAGGATAGTCATTAAAAACCTTATCTAAATACTTTTCTCCTTTTTCATCGATTCTATATATAGCTATTTTCCCATCAGCTTGGCCTATAATATAATGATTAGGGCATAAATGATTCCGTTCTTCCCGTAACACTATTTCTTTTGGTGAAAAAGAAATAATTTTTATATTAGGATAGTTCTCCTTCATATACTTTCGATATTGTTTCTCTGTCATATTTATTGTTTCTTCCTTGGCATTTTCCAAATTGGTAATACTATGTTCACATTTTTTATAATATGTTTTCTTCTCCACAAAAGTGTTGGGAGATACCCTATCCTCTTCCCTTATTATTTCTAAATCTAACTGTTCCTCAGAAGTATCTTTCTCCACATCATCCACTACGAGTATAGGTTTTTTATTTGGTCTATTGGCTGTTAATTTATAACCATATAAAAAGCT
>JAAYFV010000186.1 GCA_012728075.1 Tissierellia bacterium | reverse complement strand
GCCCTTAAATCTGCAACAAAATCTGCTATTGTAAAATCTGTTTCATGACCTACTGCGGAAATTACAGGCTTATCCATAGAGTAGATAGTACGAGCCACCTTTTCATCATTAAAAGCAAATAACTCCTCCAGAGAGCCCCCACCACGTCCAGTAATAATCACATCTACATCTTCCCTACTATTTAAATAATTAAGACCCTCACATATCTCTTTAGGTGCCAAGTCTCCCTGAACTAATACTGGATATATTAATATATCTCCAATAGGATATCTTCTTTTAATTACTGTGATAATATCCCTAATAGCAGCCCCAGTAGAAGAAGTGACTACTCCAATCTTTCTAGGCATAGAAGGTATTTCTTTTTTAATTGTAGAGTCAAATAAACCTTCTTTTTCTAATTTTTCTTTTAATTCCTCGAAAGCTGCATATAAATTCCCTAAACCACTTTTTTCTATTTTCTTTGCATAAAGTTGATAATCTCCTTCTTTTTCATATACAGAAATATATCCTGTAATTACTACTTTTAATCCATCTTCAGGCTGAAACTCTAAAAAACGGTTATCTGATTTAAACATTACACATTTTATTTTCCCTTTTTCATCTTTTAAAGAAAAATACATATGTCCACTATAATGGTGTTTAAAATTTGAAATCTCTCCTTCTACTTTAACGTTTGAAAGAATCAAATCTCTTGAAAACATCTTTTTAATATATTGATTTATTTCACTTACCTTTAATGGTTTTGTTACCAAATATATCACCTACTAAATTACTTTTTAATCTTCCCTAAATATGCTATACCAACGGAGTTGTCTGTACACAAGCTTGTTTTAGGGAAATATAGATTAATCCCTTTTTTATACAACTGCTTACTTAATTCCCTTCTTATGATACTATTAGCTGCCACTCCTCCAGTTACCAATACATTTTCTATATCATAGATATTACAACCCTTTAAAATGATTTTCTCTAAAAATTGAGATAATGTATAGAATAAGGTCATTAAAACATCTTCAGGCTGATATTCAGAATTTTTAATAATATTTTTAAAATAGTTTTCCATCCCAGATAGATTAAACCAGATATCATTTTTAATGTTTATTGGTATATTTAAATCCAATTTAGTTCCCCATTGAGAAATTTGGTCCATCTTTTTCCCAGATGGAAAATCTAAGCCAATCTCAACCCCTATTCTATCTATAAGTTGACCTGCACTTATGTCAAGAGTCCCCCCCACTATATCTATTTGGAAACCCTTCTCTATGTTTTCTATTAACAACATTTCAGTAGTCCCTCCTGAAATGTGAATCCCTATAAATTTATCAATATCATTAAATCCACTATTTATCATTCCAGCACCTAGATGGCCTTCTTGATGACTAAATTCTTTATAAGGTATATTTAAAACTTTAGACAGAACAAAAGCCTGTCCTTTACCAACAACAAAAACAGGCATATATGATTCCTTCAGATTTCTAGGTTTATTACTACATGCTATTTTTTCTATTTTTCTAATATCAATATGCTGAGCCATATAATCTATTAATAAAGGCAAATTCTGGATATGCTGAAACACAGCTTCCTGCTGTCTTAACCCTTTTTTCCCCTTTTCTACTTCTAGTACTTTTCTTAAATCCAATATTATATTATCCTCTCCATCTATAACTGCTAGAGAAGTTGTATATGAAGAAGTATCTATTCCAATAAAATATTGGGTCATATATTATCCCTCGATTTTACAAATCCACCTAAAACTCCATTGATAAATTTGGCAGACTCTATTGTACTATATTTTTTAGCAATCTCTATAGCTTCATTAATTGAAACCTCAATGGGAATATCATCCCTATATAGCATCTCATAGATTGCTATTCTAAGGGTAGATAAATCTATCCTAGCCAATCTATGTATTCCCCACCCTTGAATATTTTGTTCTATATACGAATCTATCAAATCAATATTATCTAATATAGTATTAATTGCATCTTCAATATAAGCTTTTTCCTCTTTATTAAAATCGTTGTTTTCAAAAAAAATATTGACCGATTTTTCTGAGAAATCTGAGTTTATTTCCATTTGATACAATAACTTCATTGTAGATTCTCTCGCATACTTTCTACCCATCCTTTGCCTCCCAGATAATTTCTTTAATTATTCTTTCCTACTAGGTATAATTTTTTCTATCATTTCTTTAAAATTCTCTTTATTGTCTAATCTGCTACCTAAATAATATCCTAACCAAGTACACAAAGCTATAAACAAAGTTTTAAAAAATCCTATGCTTAAAACCAATATAGCTATTATAAACCCTATAATAGAACCAAAAAACTTGCCCTTATGACCTTTGATCAATTCTATAAATTTATTAAACATTTGTTTAGACAATTTACCAACACCTCTACATTATTTTACATTTCTTATAGGTGCAGTTACATTAGTAATCAATACCTTTACCTCATTGACATTTACTCCAGTACAGTTTTCTACATGTTCCTTTACTTTTAATTGTAGCTCTTCAGTAGTTTTTGGTATATTAATCTCGGGAATTACTTCCCCTTTAAGATTAATAAAAATTTGACCTTCTAATATATCTACTCTAGTTTTTATATTCCTAACACCAGTAAATTGTTCAGAAACAGATTCTACTAATCCAACTACGGTTTCAGATGATATATTTATTTCTCCATGATCTGTTCTTTGTATCAAGTAAGTGGTTTTATCCTTAGCCTTATTCCCTTTAAAGGTTATAACAATAAATCTTATACAAACTAATAAAAATATAATTCCTATTATGGTATATATATAATTGCCTATCATGTTATCTATCAACATGTATACATTGTCTCTAGAAATCATCTCAATTCCTTGAAAAGGAAACAATGCTAAAGCTAAAGAAAGTATAGCAATACATAATGAGAAAATAACTAGCACTATTTTATCTATAATATTCATAATTAGCTTCATCCTCCCAAATAACATTTAAATTACCCCCTGGATTCCAGAGGGTAATATACTATTTTACTCGTGTTTCCATTTCTTCTTTTGGTTCCTCTTTTGGTATATTAACCCCTTGTACATTTACATTTACTTCTACTACCCTTAAACCAGTCATAGTTTCTACTGTTTCTTTAACATTCTTTTGTACATTAGTTGCCACCTCAGAAATCTTAGAACCAAATTCCACAACAATAAATATATCAATAGCTGTTTCTTTCTCGCCAACTTCTACCTTAACACCCTTTGATAAATTCTTCATCCCTAACATTTCTGTAAAGTCAGCTGTCATCCCACCGCTCATTCCAGCAACACCATCAACTTCAGTAGCTGCTAAACCAGCTATTATAGCCACAACTTCATTAGCAATTTTTACTGTACCATATTCCATTTTCTCATCGTTTGCAAATTCTGTCACTATAAACACCTCCCCTATATTCTGAAACTCTTTAAAATTATTATATCAAAGCCTAGGGTTTTTTACAAACATTTCTAATTCTTTTTCATAATTTTTATATTAGAAGAGTCTAAATTTGTTTCCCCCATAACAATATCTAAAATTTTGACCACATCTTGTTCTGTAAGTTCATCTTTAGACACCACTATCTTAGCATTCTCTTCAGTTATAAAGACTAATGCTTCTTCAAATCCTTTAGCTTTTATTAATCCTTCTATAGTCAATTCCTTTTCTGCCATATCCCCTATGCTCATTATCTTTTTTTGTGCTTCAGTCCTTACATCCTCAGAGGTTTTTTCATTCTCTACTATAGAATTTAATCTATCTATCAATCCTGCTCTTAATTTATCTCTAGATAATCTTTGTTCTATAAAATAGTTTTTAGAACGCAAGCTATCTTCCTTGCTTATAGCCTGGCTAATATTAGAATTAGCTTCTTTTGAAATCTTATCTACATTTTCATCTTTTGTATCCAATATTTCCATATCATCTATATCATCATCTTCTTTCCCTTCAGATATAGCTTCAACTAGTTCTTTATCATTCCCATCTAATTTTTTTGTCAATTCCATCTCCTCATGTTTCTGATATTCGTTAGAAACCTTTGATGAGGCTTTTAATGTAAGATTGTGATTAATATAGCCAGTGACTACCAGTAATACAATTAAAATTATAATTATTGTTGGCTTCTTTAATGAAAACATCCACATCCCTCCTATTTACTAGAATATACTTCCACTCTATTTCCAGATATGCCTAATACGGTTTTAACCGCTTCATAAAGCATTTCCTTAACCTCTATGTCCTCAGCTCCTTGAGCTACAACTATTACACCTTTTACCTTGGGTTTAATCTCCTTTAAAACTATCATCCCTCCTTCACTATTAGTGACTACCTGAATAGTCATATCATCTCTTATAATTTCTCTTGTGCCTCCATGGGCATCTATTTCATTGGTAGTTTCATTGTTTTTTGTAGTATTAAAAGCAGGAATCTTTTCTACTGTATCTTCCAAAGTTATCATGACTCTAACATTTTCCACACCTTTTAATTGACTTAATATATCTTCTAATTTTTTTTCTAATAGCACACCATAATCTACTTCCATAGCCTCTAATTTTCCTTCAACAGTAGCTGATTCTAAATTAGTTTTAACATTACTATTCCTATTCTCTATAAATATATTAGCTATTATTAAAAGTATGATTCCTAATATAAGGATTATGAATAAATTATTAATAAGTTTTTTGTTATCTATAGTTTCTAAGTGTTTTTTTATTTTATCTATTAGCTTTTCCACCAATTTCACCTTCCTTTAAAATATTTAAAGCTATGGTTATATTTTCTTTTGGGATATTAAAATTTTGGGAAATCTCATCTTTAAGCCAATCTCCCTCTTCTAGTTCAATATAGGTTTTAGTTTTCTCATTATTTTTATTTATTAACACATCCTGAATTTCTACTGGAGTAATATTTCCTCTGAAATCTTCTATTTCCTCTTCCTCCTTTTTTTCCCTTATTACTATTTCCAATCCTTCTAACTTTCCTAATTCTTCTTCATCCATATTAAGTTCCATATCTACCACACGATAATTGCTTGTCTTATCAATAAACTCTTCTATCTCTAATTTCATCTTTTCTATATACAATTCTTTAATCTGTTGCTCATGTATTGATGATAATTTTCCTTCTTCTTTAAATGCAAAGTTCTCCACTTCTATATGTTTCTCTAAAATATTTTTGTCCATATTATAATCTTTAGATAATAACTTTATGAAGGGTGAAATTATAACAATAATTATCAAAAAACCTACTACCATATTTATGTATTTTTTCATATTATTACTAGGAAGAATTATTTCCATAATAGAAATAATTATGAAAACAAAAATTATATCTTGTATCCAATATCTTAAAAAAACAACCAATTTCATCTTATCACCTACCTAAGCATTAATGCAGTATTTCCTGCTTCCACTATAATTGTAATAGTTATAAAAAACGGTTCTATAATAAATGTTGGGGTTGAAAATAATTTACCCTAACATTTATTTTTTCTAAAAATAAAATGCACTCGTGAAATAAACCTGCTAAAATGTTAATTGGCTAAAAAAAACATAGAAAGGAGGTTTATTCACAAGTGCAATCT
>JAAYFV010000185.1 GCA_012728075.1 Tissierellia bacterium | reverse complement strand
CTTGAGTTTCCGCAAAAAATTATGACTATGATATAAATTTGATTTTATGGAGATAAAATACGTCTAAAAGGATGCAAAAACCTACAAATAACACTAAAAACATAGAAAAACCCCTGAATGTTTAGTATAATTAGTTTGGAAACAAAATCCTACTAAACAAAATCAAAGGAGGCTTTTCTATGTACTATTCTACCACAGATGTGTACCAAAGCAAAAGGAAAATTGTAAATTTCTCAAAATCATTAGTTCCAAAAGAAAATAAAGTTGAAAGAAAATTCGTTACTGATAGTGTATTTGGGATTTTGTCTTCCAAAAGTGTGATATTAACTGATATGGCAAAGGCTTTAAAGGAACCAATCAAAGTTATAAATACTGTTGATCGTTTAGGTCAGAACCTAGAGAAAGACCTTTCTCCTCAAATTGATAAAAATTATATTAGGCAAATAGTGAAAAATATAGAGGAAGACCCAGTAATACTAGTAGATGATTCTGACATAATAAAACCACATGGGCAAGCATTTGGAGATTTAGGCATAGTAAGAGATGGATCAAGTAAAGAAAACAAATATGAGAAGGGATACATGGTTACTGAAATAGTAGGATTATCTACAGAGAACAAGCAACCATTAAGCCTCTTTTCCCATATTCATTCATCTAAAGAAAAAAGTTATAAATCTACAAATACAGTAACTTTTAATGGCTTGAAGAAAGTTATAGAATCCATAAATGGGAAGGGAACATTTGTATTTGATAGAGGATACGATATGAACTCTATGTTCCAATTTATGCATGAAAGAGATCAATACTATATTATACGTCTTACAGAAAAACGCAAATTATTTTGGAAAGGTAAATGGTATAAATCCACCATCTTAAGGGATTCAAGAAAGGGAAAAGTTAGGATGAATTTAACTTTCCGAAATAAAGGTAAAGAGTCAAAAGTTGTTGTTTACACTAGTCACCTGAATGTAAAAGTGACAGCCAATAAAGAACCTGTTTGGCTTGTATTGGTATATGGACTAGGAGAAAAGCCTATGATGCTTGCTACCAATAAGCCTATAAAAAACAAAGAAGACCTAAAAGGAATTGTTTATACATATATGTCGAGATGGAGAATTGAGGAATACTTTCGGTTTAAGAAACAGAGTTTTGATTTTGAAAATTTTAGGGTAAGAAGCTTAAAAGCTATCAATAATTTAAATAGTTTATTGACCTATGCTATTGGGCTTATTGGTATTATGGCTGAAAGGAAAAATAAAAATATGCTTGTAAATAAGTTAATTGCTAATTCAAGGGCAATTAGAAGGGATGTTTGGTTCTATTATTATAGGATTGCAGATGGCCTATACAAGACGCTAAATTATGCTCGGACAGGAATTAAGGATTGGTTTCCTGTTCGAGATTCCGGACCTAGACAGCTAAAATTTGATTTAGCTTGCTAAATATATAGATATGTACTTTGAAAATTTGGCACACAAAAAAGACCTTTAAAATTAGGTCTTTTTCATGTGCGCAAAATAAGCCTAAAGGAGTAAAAGAAATATTATAGTCACATTTTTTGGTAATATTCTTTTATTTTGTTAATATTTTTGCATTTTGCGGAAACTCAAAAAATGAAATAGCAAAAACACTGATTTTAGTTAAAACTAAAATCAGTGCCTCTCCTGTGGTTTTGTCTTTTGTTGTTAGTCGATTTATCATTTGTGGGAGATGCCTAAAATATTGGCTTTCTATTCTAGGCTATTATTTATATACCCAGCAAGGTATATTTCTAACACCTTTTTTAATTTTATAGTTTCATATCCCCAAATTCTATATATCCCTTTTTCCTCATCCATTGAGATATTGAAAAACTTATAATTCCTGGTAATATAAAATGCATAATTAATATACTTATTATTACCTTAGGCGATGTTCCCATAACATCTATAACTGCAAATTGTCCCACTAAACCACTAGTTCCCATTCCTGCTCCTATCATATTGCTTTCCATTTTAAACAAGGTTGTAGATATAGGGCCTAAAATAGCGGATGTAATTATAGGAGGGAGCCATATCCTTGGATTTTTTATTATATTGGGAATCTGTAACATAGAAGTACCTATACCTTGAGCAATAAACCCGCCAAAACCATTTTCTTTATAAGAGGATACTGCAAATCCTATCATCTGAGATGCACAACCTACAGTACTAGCTCCAGCGGCTAAACCACTTAAGCCTAAAGATATGGCCAAAGCAGCAGAACTAATAGGAAGAGTTAAAACTATGCCCATCAATGTGGATATTATTATTCCCATAGGAATAGGTTGAAGCTCTGTAGCTAAATTTATAACATTTCCTATTAGATTCATAAAAGAAGATATAGGAGGTCCTATATAATATCCTGTTAAACCTCCTACCAAAATTGTACATAGAGGAACTAATACTATATCTACACCAGTTTTCCCCTCTATCAATTTGGAAAATTCAGCTCCTAATAAAGCAGCTACAAAAGCTCCTACTGGTTCTCCCACCTTTATCATCATAGCACCTTCTTCTAAGTATATAGTTCCTGCTCCTATTGCACCTGTTATCACCGACGCAAATATCCCCAATGGAGGAGCCCCTATACTATAAGCTACACCTGCACCAATAGCTGGTCCCATTAACATTTGAGCTATGTTGCCAAATTCTACCATAAGATTAATTTTGAATAAAGTCCCTAATTGTTTGATTATCAATCCTATTAACAAAGATGAGAAAAGTCCTAATGCCATACCATTAAACACCTTAACTAAATAGTCTTTGATTCTACTTCCTTTACCAGAACCTTTATCTACCATAATATCACCTCATATTAGTGTATTTACATCTGTCTTGTCACCTATAAATACAAATATATCATTTTATTCCTCAGCTATCAAGTACCCTTTTTCTGTTAATGCTTTTTTTATTTCCATAAGGCTTTTCTCGTCTTCTACCTCTATAGTATGAATATGTATGCCTTCTGTAAGGGATGATAAAGGTTCTCCCTTAGTTCTTACTAAACTGTCTATAAATTCCTTTAATTCCATTCTAGAACTAATTTCTAGAGGACTTCTTATCTCTCCATATACAGGATGATCTACTATTACATCTATTACCTTTCCACCCATATCCACTATGGTTTTAATTTCATCCTCTATCTCATCATAGCCTTTATGTTTACATACTATTTTTTTTACAAGTTTATTCTCTCCATAGGAATGGGGAATTATGTATCCTTGAGAAGTTGCTAATATATCCTCACCTCTGGCTCTTAATAAAGCTATATCCTGAACTATCACCTGCCTACTTACTCCAAATTTTTCAGACAACTGAGTTCCTTTGATTGGTTTCTTTGAATCCTTTAGGACTTTTAATATCTGCTCCCGTCTTTCCCATGTCTCCATATATATTCTCCTTTCAATTTGATAAGTTCTTCTATTTTTATTTTAACACAAAATTCTACTTGACAAGTTAAAATTTTTATAGTAACATAACTTTGGTTTTTCCTAAAAATTTAATTGGCCCCATGGTCAAGCGGTTAAGACACCGCCCTTTCACGGCGGTAACCCGGGTTCGAGTCCCGGTGGGGTCACCAAAATTAAAAGGGGAATAAGCTAAAATTCTAACTTATTCCCCTTTTACATTAAACATTATTTTTTGAGGCCTGTATTTTACTTGAAGAGACTACTTTTATATAGAAAATAATTCCCAACACTATCCATAAAATCAAAGCTATTAATGATTCCTTCCCTAATGCTGCTGGGGATGAGGGGATTAGCAGTAGTGATACTGTTAATATGGAAGCTAACATCCCTAAAATGGAAAGGATTTTTCTAAATATAGTATTACCTAGTTTAATAGCAATAAAACAAACATAAAAATATGCTATAGCTGCTCCTAATGAGGACATATCCACTATCCATAGTATTACCTCCCTACCAAACCAAGGAGCTATAAGGCTTATAGTTGTTGCGAATAATATGGCATTTTGAAATACTCCATTTTTATTAATATAAGCATATTTCTTAGGAATTATATGGTGATTAGCTATAGAACCCATGAGTTTACTAGTGGATATCATAAAACCATTAATACCAGAAGTAACTGCAGCAGATAAAGCTATTACCAATAATAAAAAACCAAATTTCCCAATAGTCTCTAAAACTCCTGTTCCCAATGCCCAATCTAGCGCTACAGCTTCCTCTGGTGAATATACTAATGCTGTAGTTAAATTTAATATAGAGTAGATTAAGCTACCAATAGACACAGATAATACTGCAATTATAGAAGCTTTTTTAGCTCCAAAGTCAAACTCTTTGCATATTTGCGGAATATTGTCAAATCCTACGAAAGCAAAAGGAGTAATTGCAAATATCCTTAAAACTTCTCCTAAATCAAATTTATAGTTATAGATATAATTGTCTAAAAATTTACTTCTATCCACCTTAATAAACATGGTAATGAATACGATAAATACCTATAAAACTAATGTAATAGCTATTATATTTTGTACCTTTGCAGAATCCTTTATTCCCTTGATATTTATATAGGCAAATAGTATAACTATTAGGCTAGATAATATGATTTCTCCAATATACACTTCATATCCTGCTATACTATATAAATATCCAAATTGAAATACATCTCCAAAAATTTTTCTCATCACCAAGGGAAAAGCAGTACCATTTAAAGGGATTATAGTCAGATAAGCTAATAATAAAAACCAACCTACTATAAACCCATGATTTCTACCGCAATGCTTATAGGCGAAGGAGAACTCTCCTCCTTCGTCATCATGATTTTCTAACATAATATAATAACTATTTTGAATGATTATAATAAATAAGGCTCCCAAAAAAAGTCCTAAAGTGGTATTTATTACCCCCGCTTCCTTCAAAAATTTAGTTCCTGGTAGCATAAAAGAGCCCCATCCAATTATGGAACCTAATACTATCGAAAAAACATCTAATTTAGTTAAACGGGATTTCATATTTTTCACCTTTTCTGTTTGAAAAATAGGTTATGCAAAATAAAAGTATTCTGCATAACCTTGTGTTTAAGTATATTATTCAAAATTATAATCTGTAACTATTGGTTCTCTTCCTGTGGTTTTATCGTTGAAATATTCATAAAAAGATAAACCTAAGAAACTTCCCGATACATTATATACATTTGTAAATCCCATATTCTGTAAGGCCATCACAGCATTATAAGACCTTTGTCCAGATCTACAATGTAGATAAACTGGTCTATCCCTTGGTATTTCATCTGTTCTATCCCTTATCTCTCCTAAGGGAATATTTACTGCATTGATTATATGACCTTTTTCGTATTCTTCTTCATCTCTAACATCTATAAAATAGGCTCCTTGTTCTACTAAATCTCTGACCTGGTCAACATGTATTTGTTTGTAGCATGAGTGAAGTATATTTAATCCTACTAAAGCTGCAAAATTCACCACATCTCTAGCTGTACCAAAAGGTGGTGCATAACATAGTTCTAAATCTTTTAAATCTTCAAGGGTACCATTAAACTTAATCAATGTTGCTATTACATCTATTCGTTTATCTACATTTCCTTTTCCGATAGCTTGAGCTCCCAATACTCTACCTGTAGGTATTTCGAATATTAATTTAAAATGCATAGGCTCGCTATCAGGCATAATAGCTACTTTATCATTAGGAATTATCATTACTGTATCATAATCTATTTGCATATTAGTGGCTTTTATTAATCCTTCAGTTAAACCTGTAGAAGCACCATTATAATCAAATACTCTAATTACAGAAGAGCCTATTACACCAGTATTATTTACTGGCCTTCCATACATATGATCCGCTGCAGCCCTGGCTTGTTTTTGAGCAGGTCCTGCTAGTGCTAATTTACTTTGAGTATGCAAAAGTCTATTATATACTTCTATTGCATCCCCCACAGCATAAATATCTGGATCCGATGTTCTAAAATTTTGATTTACATAAATAGCATTGGTTCTTCCTAATTTCAATCCCGCTTGCTTTGCTAAAGTTGTTTCTGGAGATACCCCTATAGCCATTATTACTGCTTCAGCATGAATTTTCCTTCCAGATTCCAATATCACAGTGTTCTTTTCAAATTTCTCTACTTTATCATTTACTATTAGATCTATTCCTTTATCATATATTTCTTTATGTAATATTTGAACCATATCATAATCAAAAATTCTCATTATTTGAGGCATAGCTTCTACTATAGTTACATTGTAACCTGCTAATTTTAAGTTTTCTGCAGCTTCTATCCCTATAAACCCACCACCAATTACTACTATATCTTTACAATCGTTTTCTTTTATAAATACATTCAATTTTGCTATATCTACTACATTTCTTATAGTGAATAAGTTTATATCATCCATTCCTTCAAAAGGAGGTACTATGGGATTAGCGCCAGGAGACAATATAAGCTTGTCATACTTTTCCGTATATTCTTCCCCTGTTACAACGTTTTTTACCTTAACCTCTTTGTTCTCCCTGTCTATTGCAATAACCTCATTATAAACTCTAGCATCTATCCTGTATTGATTATAAAAATCATCTGGTTTCATGAGTATTAAATCTTCATGATCTTCGATTAAACCACTTAGATGAAAAGGTAATGCACAGTTGGAAAAGGATACATGAGGTCCCCTTTCAAACATTATAATTTCACATTCTTCATCTAATCTTCTAATCCTTGCTGCTGCTGTAGCACCACCTGCCACTCCACCAACTACTAAAACTCGTTTAGGTTTCTTTACCATGGATTATTCCCCCTTATTTTTTTAAAATATGAATAAATTTATAACATTTCCAAAATATATGATATAATATATCATGAAATAAATACTAAAAATAGTTAAAAATTTAATTAACTTATCTATATATTAATACAAAATACTTCATCTTAGTAATAAATACTCTTTATACATGATAACTCTTTTTTATACATGTATTACTACATTAAAAATTTGTTTTTAGGAAGTGAAAATATGGATTTAGATTATCTAAGATCATTTTACGTAACAGTAAAATGTAATAGTATTTCAAAGGCCGCAAAGTTGCTACATCTTACCCAGCCCGGGTTAAGTATGCAAATCCAAAATTTAGAGGATGAAATTGGAGCTACTCTTCTGGAAAGAAGCAACAAAGGGGTGAAGCTAACAGAGGAAGGCAAAATAGTATTTGAACATGCTACTACCATGCTTTCCTTGGAGGACAATATTAAAAAGAGCCTTAAAAGTTTAGAAAAGAATAAAAAGAACTTATCCATATGTGCTTGTAAAAGCCTTGGGGAATACGTTCTCCCCTGTAGTATATATACCTTTCAAGAGATATATACCGATGTAGATGTGGAATTAGAAGTTCATAATACAAATACGGTAATAAAAAAACTACTAAGCCATGATACCAATATTGGTGTTATCACAGGATTTCACGAAACTGAAAGTATAACTACTATACCTATATTAGCCGATAGATTGCTATTGGTTAGCGGCCCTAATGAAGAATACGATGAAATAGACATAGATGAAATTTTAAATATTCCTCTCATCCTTAGAGAAGAGGATTCTAACAACAGAGCAGTTTTAGCTAATATATTATTGAAACATGGAATAAGTATAGAAGACTTAAATGTGGCTCTATCTTCAAATTCTCCAGAATCCATAAAATCTACAGTAGCTTCTGGCCGTGGATTTGCTTTTTTACCTGAGGTAGTGATTAAGAAAGAATTGAGAAGGGGTATACTAAAGAAAATTAACATTAAGGATTTTAATGCAAAATTCAACTATTATTTGGCCTATAGGAATAATTACAAATTTAAAGGATATGAAGAAACCTTTAAAAAGTTTATAACATCTAAAAAAAGATGCTTTTGCTATTAGCTGGGACAAGGGGGATAGATTCTCCCTGTCCCATAAATTTGGGACGACAAGAATTTCCCTGTCGTCCCACTATTATTAAGCATCTTTTGCTACGTTTTTAGTATCCTCTAAAAATACTTTTTGATATATTTTAGAACCAATTACCCCACCTATGGTCATAGCTACTAGGAAAAACCAACCAGAAAGGGAAAAGTTACATATACCTGAGTATAATGCTCCCACATTACAGCCTCTAGCTACCTTTGCCCCATATCCCATAAATATTCCTCCTAGTGCATAAAATAGCACATCTTTGCCTTTAAAATCGAAGTTGAATTTAAATCGTCCTGCTAATAATAGAGCAATAGCAGCACCAAATATCATTCCAATATTTCTTATGGATACAGGATGGTTCATAAGACCATTGTTTACTGTCTCCACTGCTCCAGCTAATGCTGGATTAGATGAAAAGTCTATTCCAAACTTTTCAAATAACCATATTCCCCATAAGGTATATGGCCCTGAAGCCCCCCAGCTAGAACCTGTGGTATTTATTATAAATATAAAAACCAATGTTAATAATACAGCACCAGTAGTGAAAGACCATCTTTCTATAAATAATTTGTGATAAGTCTCTTTGCTAAATAATTTAAATTCCTTAGGTGCTGGGAGAGGTTTTTGCCAATCTTCATAGCTTTCCTTGATATAAGTTCCTTCTCTTTTTCGCTTATCTTCGTATTTTCTAGTTAATATATATAGTAAGGATAATAGAATTAAAGAAATTATAACTGCTCCTATATACCCAAATACATCGGGTAGATAAACTGTAGTTCCTACTTTTGAAAATACGCTTTCTGACCACCAGGGTTCCCTATTGGTACCAAGTATACCTCCTATACAAAAGAATAATGTAACTATCCAAGCTCTAGCTTCTCCTTCTCCTGAGTCAGTTAATGTACCTGATGCACAACCACCACCAAATATCATGCCTATTCCAAATATAATTCCTCCTATTATAGTAGATAAACTTGCAGATTGTACATGTCCTGTCCCAGGTATTATAGCTTCTCCTTCTGCTGCCTTATAGGCTACTACGGCGCCTTTTTGAACTGCACCATAATGTATTCCTGCTGTAGCTATTAGAGACAAAGCAAACATCAATAGTAATGCTTTAGTTAATGAACCATCTCCTGTAAAATAAATTTTTCTTACTCCACCAGCAAAACCGTATCTAGATCTGGTGAGTATGTAGCCTAACATCAATCCTGTAATCAATGATAAAGTTAAATTACCATTCCTGGAATTTAAGGATACTGCAAAAACTATCATTAGGACCAAAACCAAGATGCCAATAAATACTTGATTCTTTTTCATGGATAATCCCCCCTTTAAATAATTTTAACAAGTGACTTTGAAAATAAAAATTGTTAAAATAATATCTACTCGTTTTTATTTTAACATCCTCCTGGGGGATTGTATAATAAATATCCTTTATATATAATAAGACTCTTTTATACATAAAATAAGCAGCAGAGCTGCTTATTTGGCTTCCCATCTATAGTATCTTAAATCTGGCCCAAAAAATTTTAATGGAATAAATTTTTCTAATATTCTAGAAAATACCCTATCTGTATAGATATTGGATATTTCATCTGGTGTTAAATTTGTAGATATAATAGTTTTAGTTCCATCTATTAATCTGGTATTTACTATATTAAATATTTCTGCATTTGTAAAAGCATTGGATAATTCAGTGCCTAGATCATCTATTATTAAAAGGTCAGCATGGAATAATAGATCATATTCATAATCTTCAAATCTATTGTCTCCTCTTCCAAATCTTCTTTTCTCTATAATCTCCAAAATCTTAAAGGCTGTTTGGTATATAACTATCTTGTTCATATCCAGTAATGCTTTAGCTATACAATTACACATGAAGGTTTTTCCCACACCAGTACTACCATAGAACAACAAGTTCTCCTCATTTTTTTCATTAAAATTGTTTACATAGTCTACACATATATTGGATATATATTTCATATTCTCCCTAGGGGTCATACTTTCCCCTTCAAAGGGCTCATCTGGGAATATATTTATGTTAAATGTATCAAAGTTTTCTTTTTTAAGTACATTTTCGATATTTGACATCTTATAGGTTTCATTTATAATAGCTTGTTTTAAACAATTGCACTTTTGCCCACTGGGTAAATAGCCTGTATCTTCACATTTATCACATTGATATTTAATGTCCAAATAGTCTAAGGGTATATTGTTCTCAGTAAGTAAGTAGGCTTTTTCCATTCTCAATTCTTCTATTCTCTTTTTTACTTTCAATAAATCCTCTTTATAGCCTTCTGGATTTTCTATAACAGCTTTGGACATAGATAGACCAGCCTTCCATATTTGCTCATCTATTTCCCTTATTCTAGGAACCTTTCTATATACCTTTTCTTTTTTCAACCTCTGTTGATAGATGGCTTCGTCCCTCTTTCTTTCGTATTCCATCAATATGTCCTTTAGAATTTGATTATACATCATTCAATTCCCCTTTTACCTTAGAATAATATTCTTCCCGTTTTCTTCGAGCAATATCTTCTAATTCCTCAGCAGTATAATTAGAAGTCCTCTGTTCAAAGTTATGAAATTTATTTCTCGATGTTCTTATCCTCCTATCCTTCTTTTCAAATCCCTGCTCCTTTCTAACAGGAGGTTTGTCTTTCTCTTCAATATCTTCTAGGGTTTTTATACCTTTTTGATGCCAGGAGGACAATATACCATCTATATAACTAATACTAGGATTAGATGTTTTTCTAGAATTATCACAGCCTTTAAGGACTATCTCCATTGAAAAATCATATTCTTCAAACCACTTATCTATTACTTTCATTTCCCCTTCAGTAGGCAATCTCCCTCCTATACCTAATGCTTTCATTACTCGTTCGTATCTATAGTATTTTTCATCTGTAGTCTTTAGATGTTCTTGTAAAGCTTCTACATTTGTTATTCCTTGATCATACCAATTTCTAATTATTCCAGCTACATAGTTTATATTTCTTTTCCCCTTTTTTTCTACTGCATGAAAAAAAGCCCTTTCTATAATATCAGGATTCATATTGTAATTATGTATCCATTCTAAAATCTTTCTCTTCTCATTAGGTACTAATTGCCTTCTCATTATATAATCTATAGAATTAAACATTTCATTTATACGAGGTATTTGATTAGCACCAACTAAATCCTCTACTGAACAGGTATAACCTTTTGTTATAGCTTCTTCATTCATATCTACAGGTTTATAATTATTCTTTATATAGAGCTGTTTTAAGTTTAAAAATTTAACCTTATAATCATATTTGTCCTTTTCATCTATGGGAATCTTTTCTATTATGCCTTTTTCCTCCCAAAAGTCCCAAGCACATAGCACATCTATTAAGGGTATATTCAAATGTTTTGCTATGGTTTCGTTTGTTACTTCTATGTTTACATCCTTATCATAAGCGTATTTATAGCCCAAAAGATATACCTTCACATAGGTACCATTAGCCATAGGCATAAAATCGTTTAAAAATATATTTTCAATTGGTGTATCGCCTAAATCTATATCGGTAGTTTCAATTGTAAAATTCATAATCCCACCCCTAATTACAATACTACATGTTTAAAATCTAATAACATAGCCTTATCAATATAGCCTTTTTCAGCCATATCCATCATTATATCTATGGCTTTGCTAGGAAGTAATCCTTTTCTATAGGGTCTATCTTCAGTTAATGCCTGATATATATCTGCAAAAGCTATTATTTGGTCTTCTCTAGTTAGTTTTGTCTCATCAAGTTTTTCTGGGTATCCTTTACCATTTAGCTTTTCGTGATGATTCCCTGCCCATTCCCCAATATCCTCTATGCCTTCTATTTGCTTTAATATCAATTTGGTATAATATGCATGGGATTTAATTATATCAAATTCCTTTTTAGTTAGTTTCCCAGGTTTTTCTAGTATGTTTAAAGGTATTACAAATTTCCCAATATCATGGAGATCAGCTGCAATAGTAAGTTTCTCTATAGTTATAGGATTATAACCTAAATAGGTAGCAAAACTATTAGTTATACTGGAAACCCCTTGAGAATGTTCATAGGTAAATTTGCTCTTAGCGTCTATCAACATGGAAAAAGCCTCTGATATCTTATGAAGATCAAATATGTCTATGTAAATATTTTTTCCTGGTTCTATTATCTTTAAGGCTTGTTCTATATTTTCTGATTTTAAGTCTAACCAAAATTTATCCTTTTTAATTACTTCTAATAATTGATCACATAAATACCCATCAAAAACAATATTTTTATAACTATCTAACCATCTGTTTATTGCATTTATATCCTTATTTTCTACTCCAATATCAACTTTTCTTATAAAGTACAATTCAAAATAATCTGATATATGGATTATTTGTGCTGCCAATGGGGTTTGATCCCCTTTTAATCCATAGGGCCCAGTACCATCCCATTTTTCATGGTGATATAATACATATTTTTTTATATTATCATGAAAAGGTAATTTATCTAAAATATCATACCCAAAAGCACAGTGTTGCTTTTTTAAAACTTCGTCATGGTGAATTTCAAGAACACTAAATCGAGATAACTTTCCTGTCATACCTATATCATGGATTAATGAAGCATAGTATATGTCTATTATATCTTCTTCTTTTAAACCCATATTCATAGCAATGGAATAGGCTATATATCCTGTCCGCTTTGAATGGTAATAATATCTATTTTCAGCAATATCCAAAGCATAGGATAGGCTACTTAATAACTGCCCTAATTTAATCTCTATTTTGTTTTGTATCAATTTCTTCCCTCTTTTTTAAATAAGTATTTTTATCTATTTTCATCTTGTAAATATAATTATATACTTTTCCATTCTTTAATACAAAAGAAGATTGCTCCTTTAAAAAATATGGGTTTTTAAAATCTAAATTCTGATCGAAAAATTCATCTATATACATATTCACTATGCTGAATCCACATTTTTCATAACATCTAATAGCCCTTTTGTTAAATTTAGCCACATCTAAATACATCTTTCTCATATTTAGCTTATTAAAATAATAATCTAAAAAAGTTAATATACTCTCTGTCCCATACCCTTTATTTATATAATTAGGATCAAATACTATTCCTAAAGTAGATTCTTTTAATATTTTTCTTATATATTTGATTCCCATATATCCTATAAGTCTATTCTCTTTATTGAATACACTATAATATTTTCTATTATATCCTCTAGTCTTATAATGATACCACTCTTCTATCTCTTCGTCACTTAAAGGTGGTAAATTATAATCGAATAATAGGGGATTTTCGTGAACTCCCCATTCCCTCATTAGATAAGCATGTTCTATTTCCATAGGAATTATCCTTATCCTCTTTCCTATTAGTTCCATATTACTCTAACCCCTCCATATATAGACTTAGAGAAAATGATTACTTCGAGATATATAAATCCCGAAGTAATGATTGAAAAGATCTTTATTGTCACTTTTATTTATTTCTCCATTAATAGATACCAATTTAAAGTACTATAACTCTTCCCTAATGTTCTCCTTGTTTAAAAACTTAGTAAATTCTTTTTTCCATACTAACTCCACAGTACCTGTAGGTCCATTTCTGTGCTTTGCAATTATCACTTCTCCAATATTCTTCTTATCCGTATCTTCGTTATAATATTCGTCTCTATATAGGAATAATACCACATCTGCATCCTGCTCTATAGCCCCTGATTCCCTTAAATCCGAAAGTATAGGTCTATGATCTGCACGAAGTTCTGGAGCACGGGAAAGCTGGGATAGGGCTACCACAGGGCATTCCATTTCCTTAGCTAATGCCTTAAGCCCACGGGAGATTGCAGATATTTCCTGTTGCCTATTCTCATGCATACTATCTGCCTGCATCAGTTGTAAATAGTCTATTACTATTAAATCCAACCCTTTTTCAATCTTTAATCTCCTACATTTAGCCTTCATCTCCATCAAGGATATGCCCGCAGTGTCATCAATGAATATACTTGCTTGGGATAGAGGAGCCATAGCATTTATTATTTTTAGCCACTCTTCTTCCTCCAGTCTACCGCTAATTATCTTTTGTAAATCCACATGAGATGCGGAACTTATCATCCTTTGAACTAGCTGTTCCCTAGACATTTCCAAAGAGAATATAGCAACACTAGCATCAGCTTTAACAGCAGCGTTGGTAGCTATATTTATACCTAGAGCAGTTTTGCCCATAGAAGGCCTAGCTGCCAACAATATAAGATCGGATTTTTGCATTCCTGATAATTTACTATCTATATCTATAAAACCAGTAGTAAGACCTGTTAGTTCTCCCTCGTGGGCAGCCATTTCCTCTATTTTAGAAAAACTTTCTAATAGAACTTCTTTTATAGGAACAAAACCATCTCTATGTTTACCTTGAGTAATATCAAATATATTCTTTTCTGCTTGCTCAATAATGCTATTAACCCCTTCACTACCCTCATAGCTTTTAGCCATTATTTCATCACAGGATACTATCAAACGCCTAAGTATAGATTTTTCTTCTACTATATCGCAATAATACTTTATATTGGAACTAATAGCTACTCCTCCTGATAAACTAGCTAAATAGCTAACTCCTCCTACATTTTCTAAAGTGCCCCTTTTTTTTAATTCTTCCGATAAGGTTATAATATCCACTGGTTCATTTCTACTGTATAATTCAATGATAGCTTGGAATATTTCCTTATTTGCTTCTTTGTAGAAATCTTCAGGATTCAATTGCTCTATAGCAATATTTATAGCTTCTTGATTAATAAGCATTGCCCCCAAAACAGACTGTTCTGCTTCTAAACTGTGGGGAGGAATTTTCCCCAATACATGTCCTTCTATTATAATCACCCCGCTACTCTTCGCTAACTTTTACCGTTAATTTAGCTGATATTTCGGGATAAACTTTTATCTCTACTTCTGTAGTCCCTATTGTCTTTACATTGTCTTTTAGTTCAATTTTTCTTCTATCTATATCTATATTGTATTGAGCTTTTAAAGCATCAGAAATATCTTTTGATGTTATGGAACCAAAGAGCTTTCCCCCTTCTCCAGCTTTTCCTTTTAATTCTAAATTTAACGACTCAATTTTTTCTTTTAATTTTAGGGCCTCTGTACGTTCTTTCTTTTCCCTTGCCTCCGCTACTTTTTGCTTTGTCTTCCATCTATTCAAATTTGATGGTGTAGCTTCTATAGCTAACTTCTTAGGGAATAGATAATTTCTAGCATAACCAGCTTTTGCCTCTACTAAATCTCCTTCTTTACCTAACCCTTTTACATCTTTTAATAGTATTACTTTCATATCTCATCACCTTCCTCAAAATATTCTTCTATGGATTTTATCAAATATTTTTCAGCTTCGTCCATAGTAACTCCTTCCATTTGAGTCCCTGCACTAGTTAAGTGCCCTCCTCCTCCTAATTTTTCTAAAATCAATTGAACACTTATATCCCCAAGGGATCTACCACTTATATGAATTTTCCCTTCGAATATTGTCAACACAAAAGAGGCTTCTACTCCATTTATATTAAGTAAATCATTAGCAGATTGGGCTGCTATTAATACAGAATCCTCCATATCCTTTTCTAATCTACCTATGGCTACTTTTTCAAATAAAATCCTAGAATTTTTAATTACTTCTGCCTTATATAAAAATGTATTGAAATCATCTCTGAATAGTTGGCGAACGCTTGTGGTATCTGCACCTGCTCTCTTAAGTATTGATGCAGCCTCAAAAGTCCTAACCCCAGTTTGGAAAGTAAAATTTTTTGTATCTACGGTTATTCCAGCTAATAAGGCATCTGCTTCAAACCTACTTATCTCCATCTTATCAGACATATAATATAATATTTCCGTTACCAACTCACAAGTTGATGAAGCATAGGGTTCTAGATACGTCAATATGGGATCTTTTATAAATTCAGCTCCTCTTCTATGATGATCTATTAGTACTATTTTGTCTGTCAATTCTAAAAGCTCTGGAGCTTCTGTATAGCTAGGCTTATGGTTATCTACAACTACTAGCAAAGAGGATTCGTCTAATTTTTGAATAGCTTCTTCTGGTGTTAAGATTAACTTTAAATATTCTGGTGCTTCAGCTTCCATTCTTTCGTATATATTCTTTATGGAAGGATTAACACCTGATAATACAATATATCCTATTTTGTTTCTATTCTTTGCAGCTCTTGCTATACCTATGCTAGCACCAAAGGAATCCATGTCTGCATTTCTATGTCCCATTACAAACACTTTTTCTGATTGATCTATTAGTTGTCTTAAAGCATGGGATATAACCCTAGACTTTACTTTATTCCTCTTTTCTATGGCTTTGGTTTTTCCTCCATAAAAACTCAGATTGTTATTTTCCTTAACTACTGCTTGGTCTCCTCCTCGTCCTAGTGCAATATCTATAGCAGCTTTTGCATATTCATAGGTTTCATTTGGATTCTCTCCATTTAATCCAACTCCCATACTTAAAGTAACAGGTATGGTATTTCCTTTGTCTATTTCTCTAATCCTATCTAGTATATCAAACTTTTTTTGTTGAATAATTTGTAAGTTTTTGTTTTCAAATATCAATAGATATTTATCGTTTTCGTACTTTCTCATAAAGCCATTATACTTTGTTGCTTAAGCACTTATTATCTTATCTATTTCTGCTAATACCAGTGGTCTATTCACTTCGGGAGTGTTGCTTTTCACTTCATCATAATTGTCCACATAAGCTATACAAATACCAAGCTTTTCATCCTCATATCTATTTTCTAAAACTATCCTATCTGTATCATCTACCCAATACAACATAATTATATTACCTTTTTGGCTTATAGATTTTTTTATATCCACAATATTATAATGTACTTTATAATATTTATTCTTATATTCAATATCTATAGGACTTATATCATCTTTTTTTATTATTTCCTCTACCCTTATCTTAGGTATAAATTCCTCTATTTTTTCGTTCAATATATCTTCTTCATCTATCATGGTAGAAAACCTTGTGTTGTACCAACTTATAGTGCCATCTGCTTCCAATATTACTAAAGGAAAGGGCATATTGAATACTGCATGTTTAGTTGCCGAATCAAATTCTTCCGCTAGACTTTCTATATACTTGGTCCATTCCCTTTCCTTATCATGGATAGTTTTATTGTAATGATATATAAGATAAGCTAAAGCTATAGCCCAAATTAAAGCCAATAAAGGCTGATAATATGCAATTATAATTATTAGACATCCTATTATTATAAGATAAAGCTTTGTATCCTTCCATTTAAATAAATTCTTATTATCCATGGCAATCCTCCTGTTAGGATTTAGGCTTTCTTTTTAAATTTTCTAAAGTCTAGTATTATATCTAATATTCCTACAAATGTTATTATCCCTCCAGCGGGCAATACTAGAATAAAAAATAGTAAAATAAGTATCCTAAATATTATCCCTTTATCCCGTTTAATTAACCTATAATCTATTACGGACAATCCCTGTACAAAAAACATAAAAGAAGCAAGTGCAATAATATTTAGCAATACTGTCTCGTAATAAAATAGTTTTAACCATCTAAGCAAAAAAGCTCCTAAAAACATAATTCCCGTACCTAATAATACATTATTAGGTAAACTAAATCTTGAAAATCTTGGAATAGATACAATGCCATATCCTAGTCTCCTAAGTACTATTGAAGATATAAAATAGTTTATATAAGCTGTAACTAATGAAAATATAATTATCAAAGAAGGTATAATCAATAATACGTATTCAAAAGCACTTTCTAGAAAATCTTCAATCTGTAGTATCTCATATTGGGACATTTGCATATCCTTTAATGCTTCTATTTGTGTATTGATAACCTGGGAAAAAAATTCATCTAGCTGATGTATTATACTTACCCCTGATGCATCTTTCATTAAACTCAATACCAAAATAAAAGATACCAGTGAAACTAAGGTTGAAACAACCATAGTTTGAAGGGTTTTCTTCCTATTTGCAATTAAATAATTAAGAGCAATACTTAAGGGTGAAAAAGCTAATAGTATAATCATACCTGATACATTATCAGTCATCATACCAATAGAAAGAGCTGATACTATCATACTAATTATATTATAATTTAATCCATATTTAACCCCTAATATTATAAATGGGGCAGGAAAAAAGAATATAATCCATTGCATATAATAAATTCCCAGTAACATCACAATCGTAGATATTCCAACAGTCAATATTACTTCCGCAATTTTACGGCCTTTATTCCCATCCATATTCACACTTTTCACCCCTATTCAGATCTAGTTAAAAATTCTAATAGCTGGCTTAAATCTCCATACCATTTTTCTATTTGATGTTCTTTTACTATATTGAATTTTACTTTATCCTTAAGATTTGAATTTATATCCTCATAGCTCAATCCTAAACGTTTCCCAAGTAAATAGGATAAAAGTATTATATTGGAGATTAAATCCTCCATATCCTCTTTTGTATTCTCCTCGCCCTTTGCTAATACTCTATACAAATTAGCAATAGAAGTTAATATTTCCGATTTAAGCCATTCTATGGTTCTAAGATTTTTAATTACATCCATATTGTTTTTATCCTTCATATCTTCACCCTTTTATTTCCTATTTTAAATAATGGTCTTATTAAAATAATACAGAGTAAAATATTATATGTCAAACAAAAAAGAGAGGTTATTCCTCTCTTAATCTGCACTATATGGTAGTAGTGCTATTTGTCTTGCTCGTTTAATTGCTCTTGTTAGCTCTCTTTGGTGTTTTGCACAATTACCAGAGATTCTTCTTGGAAGAATTTTGCCTCTGTCAGTAACATATTTTTTTAATGTATTTACATCTTTATAATCTATAGTCGCTGTTTTATCTGCACAAAAAGTACAGACCCTTTTTCTCGGTCTAAATCTTCTTTGCACCTGTCTTCCCTCCTTCTTAGAATGGAATATTGTCGTCATCTATAGGTTCAAATCCATCTATATCAGGAAAATCTGTGCTTGTTTCTTCAAATTTTGAATTATTATCATCGGCCCATTCTAAAAATTCCACTCTTTCTGCTACTACTTCGGTTACATATCTTCTAGTACCATCCTTAGCATCATAGGATCGAGATTGTATCCTCCCTTGAACAGCAGCTAGTAATCCCTTAGATAGATAATTTGCACAGTTTTCTGCCTGTCTTCCCCATACGACAATATTTATAAAATCGGCTGTTGGTTGTCCTTTACTTTCAAATTCTTGTCTTTTCTCCTTGGAAAGCTGCTTATCTACTGCTAGAGTAAAAGTAGATACTGGGGTTCCTGTATTAGGTATATACCTTAATTCTGGATCCCTTGTAAGTCTTCCAATTAACACAACATTATTCAACCAAAACACCACCTTAATAATTAATCATCTTCCCTAACTATCATATGTCTCATTATGCCATCAGAAATCTTGGCAATTCTGTCCAATTCGTCTACTGTTTCTGGGGTGGTTTCAAAATTTAATATTATATAGTACCCTTCGGTTAGATCGTTGATTTCATAGGCTAATTTTCTCATTCCCCATTCATCAATATTTGTAATAGCACCATTGGATTCTATAATGCCTTTTAGTCTATCCAACAACTGATTTCTTTTTTCCTCCTCAAGACTTGGCACAAAGATAAAAACTGCTTCATACTTTCTCATCTTCCTCACCTCCTTCTGGACTAACGGCCCTATATATACTATATAGAGCAAGGATATATCTATAAAATTATACCATTTATATTATATTGATGCAATATAAATTTCTAGAGTTTCTCCAATAGTTACTGATAACAATAAATTTATTATTCCCATATTATTCTAATAATATATTAATAATCCATCTACAGACATTATTTTTCAATTTTCTCAAAAATAGAAAGTTTTTTATAAAGTTAAAGCTCTCTTAATATTAATAAAAAATTAATTAGTGCAATTTGTTTTTAAAACCATTATAATGTATTATATATGCGTAAAAAACTATAATCTTCCTAAAAACTTTAGCCCTTAGCAACGGGTGAAAATTAATATTTAGAAAGGGGCGATATAATTGGATAATAAAAATGTAGTAAAATCTATCAATAGGGAGTCTTTCCTTTGGTTGATTGGCATTATCATTTTTTTTGCTATGTTTATGAACATTATGGGAGCCGCTAATATGTTTAAAACTATGATGGCTACCGCACATGATTTAATTTTAAATACCATATTTTTTATAATGGGAATTGCTGTAATTTCTAGTGCTTTTTCTGCTATACTATCCGAATTTGGAATTATCCCAATTATTAACAAGCTATTGACCCCCATTATAAAACCTTTATTTGGTCTACCAGGAGTAGCAAGCCTTGGAATAATTACAACTTATCTTTCAGATAATCCAGCAATTATATCTTTAGCATATGAAAACGATTTTAAAAAATATTTTAAAAAATATCAACTCCCTGCCATTACAAATCTTGGGACTTCCTTTGGTATGGGATTAATAGTGTCAACTTTCATGATTGCCCAAGCTAAAAGTGGCGATAGTTTTTTAGCGCCAGTTATAATAGGAAATATTGGTGCTTTTCTAGGAAGCGTAATAAGTGTAAGATTAATGTTAAATTATACAAAAAAAGTTTATGGTACTGAGGAATATGTATTTTCAAATATTGATACTTCTTATGATATATTAGAGTATAGGGAAATAAGAGATGGGAATACTTTTCAAAGATTTCTTGAAGCAATACTTGATGGAGGAAAAGTAGGAGTAGATTTAGGCTTGTCCATTATTCCAGGTGTTGTAACTATTTGTACTTTTGTAATGATGTTTACAAATGGAGCCTCTCCTGATGGAACATATACTGGAGCAGCTTATGAAGGGATAAAAGCCCTGCCTTGGATAGGAAAAAAACTAGGATTTATATTAAATCCACTATTTGGATTTGAAAACCCTGAAGCAATAGCTTTTCCAATAACCTCTTTAGGTTCTGTAGGCGCTGCATTGGGTATTGTTCCAAAGTTTTTAGCAGAAGGTCTTATAGGCAAAAATGAAATAGCAGTATTTACTGCTATGGGAATGTGTTGGAGTGGTTATTTAAGCACTCATGTAGCAATGATGGATGCTTTAGGAATGAGAAAATTAACAACTAAAGCCATAGCTTGTCATACTATAGGAGGATTATGTGCTGGGATATTTGCACATTTTATATATGTAATTTATTCTATTATTTAATATATTTTTAACTATTTTATAAAAAAACCCATGTAGGGTATAATCTTTAACCCCACATGGGAAATTAACTTTCATATTATTTTTCATCTAAAAGTATTTCTGAATCTATTAAATTATTCTTTTTTTTTGATGCTTTAAGCATGGTATATGAGGTATATAATACTACACCTATAACCACCCATGTCAATATTTCTATAGGCATGGTCTTTACTATATAGGTCGCTACTATAACTCCTAAAAGGCCTACTGTTGAAAATGCAATAGATGCTTTACGATTATAAGCGTCTTCCTTAATAAATCTTATTGATGCAACTGGCATTAAAAATGCACAAGAACCAAACATAATTGTGAACGCTACCCTTGGGGACATCCCTAGTGCATAAACTAAAGCCATACATGGAGCATAAAGACCTATACCAGCTGTCATTAAAGCTCCCAATAAAAAGTTTGCTATAACTGCTAATAAAAGTTTCCAACCATTTAACCCTATTTCCATACCTCCACTTGGCATTATACCTAATTTACCTGCTAACATTAGTAATGCTGTCAAAAATAATGCAAACCCCATAACTTTTTGAACTTTTTTCTCAGAAAATTTGGATACTATTCCTGCACCAATCCATGCTCCAATAGTTGCTGCTAAAATCATAGATACCAATGTTAATGGCTCAACTTCTATAGATTTAATAAAAATAAATGCTTCTAATATAACTGCAAGTGTAAATCCTACGTTGAGGGTCCCAGGTATTAATCTATCTTCTGATTGATCAAATATTTTTAGTAAAGCTGTTGCTGTTGCAAAACTTCCTATTCCAAGTGCATCGAAAAAATTGGTTACAAAACCTATTCCTCCAAGTTTAACCCATGAATTATTTTCTAATTTATCCTTGTTTTTAATAATATCCTTTACAAAAATTATGGTAAACACTAATCCAAATATAGCTAAAACTAACAATACAGCTGTAGTCATTATACAATCCCTCCCTATTCAACACTCAACTAGTTTTGTATTTTTTTAACTTGTTCTATCCATCTAAACCCGCCTCCCTTCATGGGAGGCAAGTTTTATATTTTTGCTGTATATTCATAAGGTAATGGAACTATCTTTCCAGGAGTGTCTATTTCTACTAGCTGTATTAAAGTATCTCTTAATATATTTCTTTGCATTTCTGGATTGTTAGGCTCCCCAACATTAGCTCCCATTGGTACTAATGGGGCTGTACATCTTGGAGATCCATTTTGCCTAACTACTGGTGGTAAAGCAGCTATTATAATTGTAGGAATTCCTGCTTCTTCAATTGCTCTCTGCACAATCACGGCAGAGCGGTGACATGTACCTCACCCACCAGTCATAACTACTCCATCTACGCCTTCTTCTTTCAATATTTTAGCTATTTCTGGTCCAGTTTTTTCTCTAAATGCACTTACATCTCCACCACCGCCCATAAATCCAATATGTTTAGGTGCTATCCCTTTAATAAATCCTTCCTCTGCTAATTCTCTAAGCCTATCTATTGGAAACATACAATTTATGTCCTTATTTACGTCAGAATTATCATATCCTCCATGGGACACCATTAGATCATGGCTATCCACATCACCAGGTATTATTCTATAAGAAGTATCCCCTGCTAAATTAAATCTTTTATCAGATTTAAGATGTACACCTGCAGCAGTAGCCAAAGCAATTACCATTTCATTTAAAGGTTTAGTGACTGGAGTCCAAACTGGTTTTGGGGTAACAGGAACGTATATCTCCGATTGTAAACCTTTTATTACAGTCATGTCCATAAATATCCCTCCTCAAATTATATTTTCACTGTTCATTCTTTTTTTCAATTGATCCTTAGCTGATTTTAAATATTTTTGATTTACCTCTTCATCAATTACCTCAGGATAGGTCATTAAAAGCCCAACTTGTTGCCCTTCTTTCGGTTCATTTTGACAAATTAACATCCTTCTAGGAAGTCTTAACTGTCCCATTCGACCTTTTAAATCTATAACTACCGAACCATCAGTAAGCTCTATAATTATCCCCTCATAATATCTTTCCGATGATATAAATTTTAATTTATCCATATACTATTCTACATCCTTTTTTATTCTTTGTTTTGATTTATATTCAAAGAAGTTTCATTGTCAGCCATTTGTATTTGTCTATTAGTTGCTTTCTCAATTAATCTTATATTGTTTAGTATTACATCTTTATTGTATTTTCTCTCAGGTGATAATATTTCTTCTCCTGCCATTTTAGCCTTTAACATATATAATGCTCTTACAGAATCCTCTTCACATAAGCAGTTGTTTTCTAATATCTCATTTTCAATTCCTTCCTCAGATTTGTTTAATTCCACCATAGCATCCATATGTTTATTGCCTACAACCAATTGACCTTGTACTGCTGCAAAAGTCATGCCTACTACAGGTATGCCCCTTTTACCTATTTCTTCTATATGGCTAGCAAAATCTACGTGATTGTTACCAAACCCCTCTGTAGTAACTATAGCTCCATCTGCATCCATAGCTTCTACAGTTAAACCTAATAATTTTGATACATAGAACTTCTCTGAATTAGCTTGGGGAGATCCTACAAATACTACAGCCGCTAAATCTATTTCCTCATCTAACATAGCCTCTAACACTAAAGGTTCTCTAAAATAATGTCTAGAGGTCTCCTTAGAAGCTGGACCTATACAAGTTAATGCATGAACACATCCATCTAATACATGTAATGGAGATACCACTATAGGAACATTCCCTAAATCCACATTGGCTTTAGCTCCTAGTACTCCTACTGGTTCTTGAGGCATTAGATAGTTATCATGCATAGCTCCTTGTCCCATTATCTCTTTTACTATTACTACCTTTTTCTTATTAGGTCTCCTTTTATGAACAAACTCTTCTTCTCTAACTACTAAAGATTCTTCAGCTTTCTTTAAAGCTTCTCTAATCTCTTGAGTAATAAAATCAGTTGCCTTGTGGGCTGCCATAGGTCCTGGTCTTTCCATATTTTTCCCTTTTTTAATAGTTACATCTGTTTTAATTAATATTTCTCCTTTTTCTGGAGAGCCTGGCCTACCCCACATTATGTTTTCTTCAAGTATTCCTTCAGAAGAACCAAATTCGCCTATTTGTACCCCTGCTTCATCAGTTCCTGTAACCAACATTACTACCCCATCTAGTACCCTAGTTATTCCTTCCCCTAATTCTCCTTCTTCCTTTGTAGCTATAGGTTGTACATCCATTATAGTATTAGAAAATTCATTATATCTGTCAGGAGTGATAATATCTATTTTCATATCTACTACTAGTTCTTGGGAGCCTATAGCCTCTTTACATACATCTTCCCTGATTATAAGAGTAGTCCCATCTATTTTAGTTTCAGATCCAAATTCTACCTTATCTATTTTAAAATATTTTCTTTTTAATTTTTTTAATTTATTTTCTTCTGGTAAATCCTTTTCTTCTTTTATTTCTTCTACCATTGGTGTTGGTGAATCAGCAGATGATGTAGTAATAGGAAAAGGTATTTCTATATTTATATCTTTTCCTTCTCCAATTTGAATCTTTATACTACTTGCTTCCTTTCTAACTTTTTCAGGTTTTTTTACCTTATCAACTAAGATTTCCTCTTCTTTTATTTCCTCTTGAGAAACATCCTCTAACTTAGTGTATCCTTCTACTAAATCAGGAGTTAAAGGAGTTAATGCGTCTACTGTCTTCTTTAAAATGGCTCCTAACACTTCTCCAATCTTAAGACAATCTTCAGGAATTTCTATAAGACCTGATTCCTCAAGATCTGGAATTAAATTAGGATCTTCAATATGTGACGGTTCAATAACCGTTCCCTCTTCAAATCTACAACAAGTTATTGCATAAGAATCCTTATGCTCCATAGCTTGTTCCTTAGTTATTGCCAATTTAATCATCCCTCCTATTCTTTTTTTCTTCTATATAATCTATGGCCTACTGACCTTAATATATGATCTGTACTATGATACATAGGTAGTCCTATCCTAGGAGCTACATTTGATACTGTATCCGTTCAGGTTTCACAAGTGCCTACTATAATGGCTTCAGCCCCATTCTTCTTTAGATAAATCACCTTCTCAGCTTGCCCTGGACAAACTCCAGGTTCCTCGCATCTAAATCTCCCATTTACTTCTTTCATTCTTTTACAATTAGTACTAGCCACTACCTCTCCACCCATACTTTCTACTATATAGGTGAGCCTATCAATTTGAGCTCCGCATTCACAACCTATTAAACCAAACTTCCTACTATCCTGAGGGAAAGGTAATCCTATTAGTACTCCTCCTGTAGTCTTGGTTACCACATCTCCTTCTGAAGCCTTTTTCCCCATAAAAGGTCCTCCTAATAAAATCTCTCCATGAGGTTCTATATATCCACCACAATCCTCTATTATGGATTTAATAGGAGTTCCTATGGGTACATCTAAAAATACCTTATTCCCTGAAACTAGTCTCCCATCAGCTGTTAAATCCTTAGTGATTACAGGCCTTCTTTCTTCTATGGCCAATACAATATTCCTTATAGTTTCTACATTAGAAACTATTACATTAGCTTCTATTGGCAATTGCCCTGGTTTTAATTTTATTCCAAATAATTCTCTAATGATAACTCTTTCATCTCCTGCTGGATACATATTGGGAAGAAATCTTATTTCTATATTGTTTTCACCTTTAATAGCTTTTCCCAATTGGATTAAAACCTGTTTGTTCTTTGGCTTTATAGCTATATATCCTTTTTTAGCTCCTGTTATTTCCATCACATATTTTAAACCACGAACTATTAAATCTGGATCTTCTACAATCCTTGCCATATTATGCCCTAGTAATGGTTCACATTCTGTTGCATTTGCAACTACAAAACCATCTTCCAATTTAGTATTTAATTTAATATGAGTAGGAAAACCTGCACCTCCTGCTCCTACTATTCCTGCCTCTTTTATAGCTTCTAAATAGTTGGTAGTATCCTTAATTTTGACAAAATCTTCAGGTTGCTTTTCTAAAGCATCAATTTTTATAAATCCATCTGATATTTCTTTAACTATTCCAGATACAGATGAATGTATATTAGCTCCTAATCCATCAGGTACTGCAATTAATTGTCCTCTCTTTACTTCTTCTCCTTCTCTTACTATAGGTTTAGCTGGCTTCCCAATATGTTGTAACAAGGGTATTATCATATTTTCCATTGTTTCACCTCCTTTTTATATTGAACTCCATCTTTAATAAGGTGCAAAATATATGCCAATACCTTTCTTACAGAACTTTTGGCTAAAAGAGCCCTTTTGCATTTATAGAAGAAAAATTTACAATAAAATATACGTCAATAATTTGACGTTTATGTCAGATTATTGACGTTTACTCCATAGTTATCTATCTTATAATGTAATGTGCTTCGTGGAATTTTTAAAATTTTTGCTGCTTCTGTTATATTGCCTTTAGAATCCTCTAATGCTTTATTTATTAAAAGTTTTTCATAGTTAAACAACATTTCACGTAATCCAATATTTTCTTTTTTAAATTTATCAATTTCTGTACCCTTTTCTACTTCTGCTATTATATATTTAGGAACCATATCCTTAGTTATAATATCATCTCTACACAATACTACCATTTGCTCTATTACATTTCTAAGCTCTCGTACATTTCCTTTCCATTTATAGGTGGACAAAACATTAACCGCAGCTGTTTCAATTCCTTTAATGTTTTTATCATATTCCTCATTTAATTCTTCTAAAAAAGATTTAATAAATAATATAATGTCTTCTTTCCTCTCTCTTAAAGGCGGTAGCTCTATTTTTATTACATTTAAACGATAATATAAATCCATTCGAAATTTATTCTTCCTTACTAATTCTTCTAAATCTCTATTGGTTGCCGAAATTATTCTAACATATACTTCTATATCTTGTTCTGAACCTAATCTTCTTATGGTTTTCTCCTGTAGAACTCTTAACAATTTAGATTGCATATCCATTGGAAGATCCCCTATCTCATCTAAAAAAAGGCTTCCATTATTTGCAAGTTCAAAATAACCAGCTTTTCCACTTTTTCGAGCCCCTGTAAATGCACCTTCTTCATATCCAAAGAATTCAGACTCAAAAAGTTCTTTTG
>JAAYFV010000184.1 GCA_012728075.1 Tissierellia bacterium | reverse complement strand
TAATGCTACTATTTCAAAATCATCTACTTCATTTTCAAAATAGATTCGTAAAACATCTCTTCCTATTCTTCCAAATCCACTTAAGCCAACTTTCATTGTCATAAGTATTCCTCCTTATTAAAATAATTTTTATATTAAAGCTACTTAGTAGCTTTTTTAGCTATCTTTATCATTTTTTTTGCAGCACCTTCATCAGTTATAATAGTCATGTTTTCCCTTAGTGATGTTATAGCCATTATAGCTTCTGCTTTTCCTTCACCTCCTGCAACTCCAATGACATTATCAATTCTTTGGAAAGTATCAAGGGATATACCCACTGTTTGAGATTCCCATATTTCCTTTCCCTCTATATCAAAATAATGCCCAAATGCTTCAGCAACAGCTCCTCTATGGATTATATCCTTAATTATCTCTCTAGGAAGACTTCTTCTTTCCGCCATTATATCTGCTCTTCCAATGCCAAATACTAATATATTCATATTATCTATCAATTCCATTACTTCTTTTATATCAGGAATGTTAAGTATTGCATCTAATGTTACTTTATCAATATTATCTGGTATGTGTAACAGTCTATAATTAGCCTCTAGTTTTTTAGCAAGCTTAGCTGCTATGCTATTTGATTGAGTCTCTACATCTCTACCTAAACCTCCCCGTGCAGGGGTAATCATTACATTATCTCCTACTTTCCCTTCTGGCATCTCATCAGCTACATGAGCCATAGTGGTACCGCCAGTTACTCCAATTATACAATTTTCATTTATTAGCTTTTTTAGGTATATAGAAGTAGTCTTGCCCATGTCCTTCAATACTAAACTATTAATATCAGAATTTCCTGGAACTATTAATACTTTTTTTACTTTTAATAATTCCTCTAAATCATTTTCTAAATCAGAAATTCCCTTTATTTTATGCATTACCTTTCCTAATTCTTTAATTATCTTTTTGCCTTCTTCTGTTACATACATACCCATACTTTCTATATTCAATAATCCATATTCTTTAAGAATATTTACTTCTGTTCTAATAGTTCTCTCTCCTATATTCAATTCATAAGCCAATCCTCTTCTTCCAATAGATTGTTTATAATATATTGTCCTTAAAATATTATATCTTAATTCAATTGTATCAAATACTTCAGGGACTATTTTCTTTTCCAATTCAATTAAATCCATATTGCCCCCACCTTTTTTAGCAAAGTTATCATCAAATAGTATATGGAAAATACTCAATTTTAAACAGCTGGGGACATTCTCTGTCCCTCCTGTGTAAAATTTGTCCCACTCCCTACAAAAAATTAAGGGATATTTCGTCCTCAATTTTTATTATAAACTATATGAACTTTATTTTCAACAATATTATAAAAATAATATAACATAAAACTAGAGTTGGTCATCCTGCCAACCCTAGAATCAAACACTTTCATATTAAATAAAAGCTAATATCTTCTTCTTGCAGTGGAAGAAGGTATCTCTAATTCATCTCTATATATCGCAACAGTTCTTCTAGAAATATTAATTCCCTTTGCTTTTAGTATATCGGATATTTTTTGGTCACTATAGGGCTTTTTAGGATTTTCCTGTTCTATTAAATCTTTAATCATAGATTTAATACTAGTAGAAGACATTTCACCACCACTAGTAGCTAAGCCACTAGAAAAGAAAAATTTTAGTTCATACAATCCTCTCGGAGTTTGAACATATTTACCATTAGTAGCCCTACTTACCGTTGACTCATGCATTTGTATATCTTCAGCAACTTCATTTAATGTTAAAGGTTTAAGACCCCTTTCTCCAATTTCAAAAAAATCCTTCTGAAATTTTAATATGGATTCTACTACCTTGTATATGGTCATCCTTCTTTGTTCTATGCTTTTTATAATCCACATAGCAGAGTTTAATTTTTCAGTTAAATATTCTGTAGCTTTTTCATCTTTTCCTTTTCGCATCAATTCTTTATAAAAGTTGTTTATATTGAGTCTAGGTCCTGTAACATCATTTAATATTATAATATATTCTCCATCAATATACTCAATGGTAGCATCGGGAGTAATATATTTTACTTGATTTCCATCGCTAAAACTACGTCCAGGTTTTGGCTCCAATGTTTTTATATAATCGCATATATTTTGAACCTCTTCTATATCCATGTTTAATTCCTTAGCTATTTTAGATAATCGATTATATGCCACATCTTCTAAATAATATTCAACCACCTTTTCAGCTTCAGGATGTCTATTTTCATCTTCTCTAATCTGTATTAACAAACACTCTTTTAGGCTTCTTGCTCCAACTCCTAATGGCTCAAAACCTTGAATTAGAGATAAAACGTTTTCAATTCTTTCAGAGTCTATATTCAAATCCATAGCCACTTGTTCTACTGAGGTCATCAGATATCCATTCTCATCAATACTCTCTATTAATATCTCCCCAATTTTTTTATCCTCTTGACTTATTTCTAAAACATTTAATTGAAAAAATAAATTATCTCTTAAAGATGGTGAATAACTAATAAAATTCTCGAAACTATATTCCTTGACATTTTTATCTACTTGGGGACGATAACTAATATCATCTTCTTTACCAATATACTCTTTCCAATCAATTTCTTCCTTTTTATTAGCAAAATCGTCTATATTTTCATAGTCTTCTGCTGTGTTTTCCAATTCCAATAGAGGGTTTTCTTCTATTTGTTTTTCCAGATACTCATTTAATTCTTGACTAGTAAATTGAAGCAACTGAATAGCTTGTCTTAATTCAGGGGTCATTACCAATTTTTGCGTTTGTTCAAGGGCTAAATCATATCCTAATTTCATTAGGCTCACTCCCACCATTATTGATAATATTAATAGATATCTATGGACCTATTGACATTATTATACCAAAATATTAAACAAAAACAAAATTATTTATTTTTCAACAAAAAAGTCTTTGGTCAATATGAACCAAAGACTTTTTTGTTAATCTCGATCTTTTTCATAAGGTATACCATTAGCCGCAGGTCCTGTAGCTTCTCCTACAAATACCATTAGGACTATTATAGTAATAATATAGGGTATCATCGCTAACAATTGGGATGATACTTTTAAGCTTGTACCACCTAAATATACAACTAAACCTTGGGCTACTCCAAATAATAAACATCCCCACATGGCTCCATGGGGTTTCCAGTTACCAAATATCATAGCTGCCAATGCAATAAACCCTTGCCCTGATATTAACGATACCCGATAGTTAGATACTACAGCAATACTTAATGCTGCTCCACCTAATCCTGCAAATATACCTGATAGAATAACCGCAAAATATTTAATCTTATATACATTTACTCCCAGAGTATCTGCTGCTCTTGGGTGTTCTCCTACAGATCTTAGTCTCAATCCTAATTTTGTTTTGTATAACATAAACCAAACTAAAATTACCAATAAGAATGCAATATAAACTGTTGCATATTGGTTAAATATTGAATTTAAAAAAGAATCTGTAGGGAAAAGTCCATTTAAAGGTCTAGGAATCTTATGATCTAGGTCTAAAGGTAAAGTCATAGCCGCTCCGTCAAAGAATATCTTACATAAATATAGAGCTAATCCTGGCCCTATAAAGTTCATAGCAATACCTGATACCACATGATCTGCAGTAAAGGTTACACAAGCAATAGCATGTAATATTGCCAATGCTCCTCCAGCTAATCCTGCTGTTAAAAATCCTAGCCAAGGGTTACCAGTAAAATATGCTACTGTTGCACCTGTAAATGCACCAATAGTCATCATACCTTCTAGACCTATATTTACTACTCCAGCATTTTCCGATATAACTCCACCTAGAGCAGTATACATCAGTGGTGCTGCATACATTAGACTAATTCCTATTATTATTCCTAAATCATTTAGTGCTTTCAACTTTTCCACCCTCTTTCTTACCCTTATAGGAAGTAATTATTTCAACTAGTTTAGGCATTGCTATAAAGAATATGATAATGCCTATGATAATATTTATTACTTCAAAAGGCGCTCCTATAGTAGGTTGTAGTTTACTACCACCATATTTTAAGCCACCAAATAATAACGCTGCAGGTATACAACCTAATGGATTATTTCCAGCAATTAAAGACACAGCTATCCCATCAAATCCATAACCTTCCATTATGGCTAATATTGCAGTTTCCTTTGAAACTCCAAGTACCTGAGTTGCACCTGCTAATCCTGATAAGGCACCTGCTATCATCATGGATACCACTATGTTTTTCTTAACATCTATACCACCATATTCTGCAGCATCTTTATTAAACCCTACTGCTCTAAGTTGGTATCCTAATGTAGTATGTTTTAAAATATACCATATGAGTATAGCTGCTAAAATTGCAATTATAAATCCATAGTTTACTGGTGGGTTTAGAAACTCCTTCCAAAATTTATGTTCTGCTAAAAAGACCTTCCCCGCTTCTGATGTTTTCCATTTCCCCAGTACATTTATACTAGCTGATTCCAATATTCTATGGGAAGCATCTTTATTAGGTCTTTTAAATGCTTTAGTAAATACCATGAAATTACTGAAGTATAATGCGATCCAATTTAACATAATTGTGGTAATAACCTCATTGATCCCAAATTTAGATTTTAATAGTCCTGCAAAACCAGCCCATAGGGCACCTGCCAATGCTCCAGCTAATAGAGCTACTATTGGGTGGATGATTGGAGGAAGTTTAACAAAATATCCAACTAAAGTAGCCACTAAACTACCTATTATAAATTGCCCTTCAGCCCCTATATTGAATAGTCCTGTTCTAAATGCAAAAGCTACCGATATACCTGTTAGAATCAATGGAGTAGATCTGATTATAGTCCATGATATATATTTAGGGCTTCCAAAAACACCCTTTACCATGACTCCATAAGCTTCTAAAGGATTAAATCCTGCTACTAATAAAACTATAGCCCCTGTAATTAATCCGAATAATATGGATATTACTATCATAATAAATCTATTTTGCTTCATCTATTGTACCTCCTCCAGCCATTAGATAACCTAGAGTTCTCTCATCTGCTTCTTTTGCATCCATTACATCTACTATTTTCCCATTAAATATAACTGCTATTCTATCGGATACATTCATAATCTCATCTAATTCAAAAGAAATTAACAATACCGCTTTTCCATGATCCCTCTGTTCTACTAAATATTTGTGTACATATTCAATAGCCCCTACATCTAGTCCCCTTGTAGGCTGGGCTGCTATTAAAACATCTGGATCATTAGATATCTCTCTAGCCAGTATTACCTTTTGTTGGTTTCCTCCAGACAGTTCCCCAGCTATGTGCATATGGTCCCGTGGCCTTATATCAAATTTTTCTATTAATTCTTTAGAAAAATCTGAAATAGCTTTGTGATTTAACCTACCCTTAGTAGAAAAAGGCTCCTTATGATAATTCTCTAATATCATATTTTCAGCTACTGTAAAATCCAATATTAGGCCTCTTTTTTGTCTATCTTCAGGAATTGTATTCATTCCATTTTCTATTATTTCTTTTGGGCTTAGATTAGTTATATCCTTACCATTTAGAATAACTCTACCACTTTCTATAGGTCTTAAGCCTGTAATTCCTTCTATGAATTCCGATTGCCCATTTCCATCTACCCCTGCAATTCCTAGTATTTCTCCTCTATGCAATTCCAAAGATAAACCCTTTACAGCATTTAATTTTCTGTTATCTTTAACTACTAAATTATCGACTTTTAATACTACATCGCCTACATTAGCTTCCTTCTTGTCTACTTTAAAACTCACTTGTCTCCCTACCATCATGGAAGCCAAATCTTCTTCCGTTACATCTGCCACTTTAACTGTATCTACTTTTTTGCCACGTCGAATAACTGTACAATAATCGGCTACCTGTTTTATTTCCTTAAGCTTATGAGTAATTATAATAATCGTTTTCCCTTGACTTGCTAAACTCCTCATTATTTCCATCAATTCATCTATTTCTTGAGGAGTCAATACAGCTGTTGGTTCATCTAATATCAATATATCTGCTCCTCTATATAGAGCTTTTAATATTTCTACTCTTTGTTGCATTCCTACAGTTATATCATGTATTTTAGCATTAGGATCTACATGGAGACCATACTTTTTAGATAATTCTTCTACTTCCTTAGTAGCCCTATTAATATCTAGAACTCCCATTCTCTGTGTAGTTTCCATGCCTAATATTATATTTTCTACTACAGTAAAGGTTTCAACCAACATAAAGTGCTGGTGAACCATCCCTATACCATTTCTTATTGCAACACTTGGATTTGTAATATTAGTTTTTTTCCCATTTAAGTATATTTCTCCAAAGGTTGGTTCATATAAACCGTATAATATATTCATTAATGTGGTTTTGCCAGCCCCATTTTCCCCTAATAATGCATGAATTTCCCCTTTATGAACTGTTAGATCAATATTATCGTTTGCAACAAAATCACCAAATTTTTTGGTAATATTTTTCATTTCAATGATTTTAGTATCATAATCAATACGCAATAGGGCCCCTCCTATCTAATATTTAGCAGCTCAGACCTAAATGCCTGAGCTGCTGTTTTTATTCTATTATAGTGTTTTCATGAATTCTTCAAAGGTTTCTTCATTATATGGTACTACTATTTCACCATCTATTATTTTCTTTTCTATCTCTTTAACTTCTTCAAGTATTTCTGCTGGTACATGCTTATCAGATGTTGGTGCTATACCTACTGCTCCTTCTTCTAAACCATATACTACAGTTTGCCCTCCTGGAAAGTTACCTTCAACTAATTCTTTGACTACATTGTAAACTCCAACATCAACACGTTTCATAGCTGATGTAAGTACATTGTCTGGTGCTAAGTAGTTTTGATCTCTGTCAACACCTATAGCCCATTTTCCTTGTTCTTTTGCTGCTTCGATAACTCCATTTCCTGTATCTCCTGAAGCATGGAATATAATATCTGCTCCTTGTTGATACATTTGAGTTGCAATAGCTTTACCCTTAGATACGTCTGAGAAAGATTCAGCATATTGATTTAGTATTTCTATTTCTTTTCCTAATTCCTTAGCAGCATATTGAACCCCTGCTTGGAATCCATAGTCAAATCCCCATATAACATCTCCTGCAATACCTCCAACAAATCCAACTTTGTTGGTTTCTGTCATCTTACCAGCAATATATCCTACTAAGAATGATGGTTGTTCTGCTTTAAACAAAACTCCTACTACATTATCTGGCGTTTCATCACCATAAGAAAAGTCAATGATCCCATATAGTTGATCTGGATTGTTCGTTGCTGCATCAAGCAATGCATCACTTAGTTTAAATCCTATACCCCATATTAAATCGTTTCCTGCATCTAATAGGGTTTCAAAGTTAGGTGCAAAATCAGCATCTTGTTGAGATTCTACATAGGATACCTTTACACCTAGATCTTTTTCAGCTTGTTGTAAGCCTTCCCAAGCTGATTGGTTAAAGGATTGGTCATGAACTCCACCTTCATCTGTTACCATAGCAACCTTAATATCTGTTTCAGCTACTTCCTCTGGCGATTCCTCTTCTGTTCCAGTGCTATCTTCTGGTTCTTCTGGTGTTTCACCTTTATTACCGCATCCTACTATACCAAAAGCTAGTACTGCAATTAATAGAAATGCCAATAATCTTTTCTTCAATTTAAAACTCCCCTTTCTTATTGTTATAACTTTTTAAATTGAAACTTAGACATATAAACATATGTCTTTCTTGTTGTTGATAATCAAAATTCCATTAAATTACCAACATCATTATTATATAATACTTTACATGATTTTACAATGTATAAAATCTATAAAAAAAACACTCCAAGATTACTTGGAGTCTTGGAGTATTTTAGCAAGGATCTGATTCTTGAGAAACATATCCTGCCTTAGATAATATTTCTATAGCCTTATCTAATTTTTCTTCATTAACCATTACAATAGGACCAGTACATCCCATTCCTGATTCAGCATATATACCTTCTTTCCATAATACCTTTACTGCATCTTCCAATTCCATTATATCTATACCAGAAATTGTACCTGTAACGGTTTCTGCAGGTGGAGCTTCTACTTCTTCATCATCTTCTGCTTTCCTAGTATCCTTTGTTAACCCTTTTAATATATCCTTTAAACCTGCTTTGTTAGCCTTCTTGAATTCTTCTTTAGCTATAGTTTTCACATTGCCCCTTATTTAATCTGCCCCATAGCTAATAGCATTAGCTACTACTGGTATTCCCGATGCTCTCGATAAAATCAAAATCAATCTGTCATAATCTTCACCAATTCCAGGACCATATCCATAACCTAGAGACTCATAACTTCCACCGGTAGTATAAGAAGAAAATACCTTCATCAATATATTCCCTGTTAATGTATCTGTTACCATCACATCAGGTACTCCTGCTAATAGATCATTACCCCTCATAACACTACCGCCATCTGCTCTCATAGATTCAGTTAAATTGATTTTATATCCATTATCATTTAATTCTTTAAAAGCTCTTTCCACTTGTCTAGCTCCATCTACATTTAATATACCTACTGTCGGCTCTTCAATTCCCATAGCTTTTGCAGTTATAATTCCACTTATACCATTTATAACCATAGCTTCAACTCTATGAGGAGAAGAGGTGCCAGTAGTTGTCGCAATAATCATTTCTTTACCTTTTCCAGGGGTTACAACTCTCCCTACCGTAGAAACTCCTATGGGAAAACTATAGTGCATTGTAACACAAGCACCTATTTCACCTTTATCAAGTAGTTCTTCCATCTTTTTATAGCCTTCTTCTTCAGTTTCAGCTATTACTTGAGTCAAATCACTATCTACTTTTGGTCCAATAAGCACTACTTCAATAGAAGGATCCCTTTTTTGAGCAAGTTCTGCACCTTTTACTAAGTTCTCCACTCCATGTTCTGAACCTAAGGTAGTTAAACCTACTCTTACCTTTTCGCCAAATTGACCAGTTTCCATAGCATCTGCTATGTCATTAAAAACTTTCCCAATCATTTTTTTAACATTGTTTTCTGCCATTTTATCACCTCTAATCCTGAAGTAGATGAGAAGCAAAATCTCTCATGGCTTCAGCTACAAGTGTCCTAACTTCTTCTTCAGATATACCTTTCTCTTCTGTTTTCCCTGAATTCTTCTCTATTACAATGGAAACACCATCAAATAAGTTAGTCATCCTTCCTAGGAACAAACTTCCTTTACCTATTATCATGGCATTGTTTATTCTACCTTCTAATATATCTTCTCTAGCAAATCCTAAATAAGGTACTCCAGATGGGATATGCCCTTGTGTTGGTGCCCAACCTACCATTCCATGTTCTTTTATGAAATCTCCTATTTGAGCTCTTTCTAGGTCTTTTCTCATTACTCCTAATGCACCAATCATCTTGTAATTTGCATTGGGTACATCTCCTGCTCCAGCTGGTTTTGTAACATCTGGATTTTGCATTTCTACAGAATATCTATCTACATCTGTAATCTTTAAATTGCCTTTCTCTAAAGGAGCAGTAACCAAAGAACTCATTACAGCCTGTGGTGATGAACCAGTTCCAACAGTATGCCTTCCTACTAAATCAGTTCTTAGTATTGGATTTATTCCATCATTTTCACTTATCAATACAGCAAATCCACCTATCACGTCTTCAAGTATTGGCATATCCTTTTCTACGTGATTTTTGCCATTCATACCAAGCTTAGCTGTTGAACCACCAGATATAACTACTACGTTTTTAAAGGTCCCTGATTGAACTAAAGAAGAGGCTATTATTAAAGCATGGGTTGGAGCAGCACAGAATCCTCTTGTATCTGAGCCTGTGGTGTTTTTAAATCCAACCATTTCGGCAATTGATTTTGCAAAGTTTCCTCCACCTCTTTGATTCATATCTCCGCAAGCTTCTTCTGAACATTCTATTATATATTCAACATCATTTGGATCTATATCGTTTTTAGCTACTAAGTTTAAGCCAGCTAAAACTCCAGATGCCTTACATGCAAGATTTTCAAATAATACATGAGCATTTAAATTTTGATCTACATCATGGGCTCTCTTAACACAGCCAACAATTTTTCTATCAAAATATATAGCTTCTGCACCTTGTTCTTCTATTAATTTTTCAATATCTGTTAAATCGTCGCCAACTTTAAGTCTAGAAATTAAATCATCTCGATCTTTTATTATAGGATGAGCCTCTAATTTTGTTTTTACCTCTTCTGTAAATTCTTTGGTTAATTTTACTAGATCAAATGTGTCAACGATTTTCATCAATCCAATAAACTCATCTTCAGGCATAATTTCTCCATATTTACCAAACCTAGATGCATCTTCTAATGGTTTATCATACCAAGGTTGAGGATGTTCTGCCAATTCTTCTGGAGTCATATTTCCAATATAAACTTGATTAGGCATATAATTTACTGCTTCTTCAAAACTACGTAAATGGCTTGGTAACTTTTTTAGATATTCAGAATCAGGATTGATTACTCTTTCAGTAGTTTGAGTCGTTCCATTGTGAATAACCATATCTTCAGCATGAACTAGTATATAACTAGTACCTTTTACTACAGGATAATTCATAAACCCACCTCCAAAATATTTATGTATTACAAGTTCTCTTTAATCTTTAAATGGGTGATAAAAATCACCCATTTAAAGTTTTAAACTTAATCTTCAAATACAGTTTGTTCATCAACTTCAGTTGTCAAAGCAACTAAAGCTTTTTCAACTAACCTCCTTCTTAAAGCTTTTTCCTCTTCTGGATCTAAGTTTGGATTTCCTAGTGGGTGAGGAATAGCAATTGTTGGTACTATTCTATTTGCACCTACTGTAAGTGAAATTGGTACTACAGTACACATATGAACTACAGGTAAACCTGCTCGTTCAATTTCTTTTACCATCGTTGCACCGCAACGTGTACAAGTGCCTCAGGTAGAAGTTAATATAACTGCATCTACTCCGTCAGCTACTAATTCTTTCCCAATTTCCTCTGCAAACTTTTTAGCACTAGCAACAGCTGTACCATTACCTACAGTAGTGTAGAAGTATTGATGAAGTTTCCCTATCTTTCCTTCTTTCTCCAAATCCCTTAGTACATCTACTGGTAATACCCTATCTGGATCTTCGTTAGCATAAACTGGGTCATAACCACCATGAGCTGTTTCATGGTCATTACTAGTTAAATTATCAAATTCTCCAATATCATATTTCCCATATTTAGATGCAGATGAGGATTCAATATGATCTGGATTCCCTTTAGGTACTATACCACCTGAAGTTACTAAAGCTATTGTAGCCTTTGAAAGATCTTTTATAGCTGGTTGTGGATCTACTCTATCAAAGTCTGGCATTGGGAACTCTGTAACAAAATCCTCCCCTTTAAGCTTTTTAACAAGCATATCCACTGCTCTTTCAGAACCTCTTTTATC
>JAAYFV010000183.1 GCA_012728075.1 Tissierellia bacterium | reverse complement strand
TGAGCAGCTATAGCTACTATTGGTAATGTTATTAAAGTTCTTTCAATAAATATTATGAACAACTCCCCTAATGACACAGGAATTCTAGAACCTAATATAACTGCTCCAACTTCAGATAAATAAACTAATTGAGTTACAGAAACTGTAGCTACTACAAATCGTGTCATTTCATTAGGAATAGTAGACCCTATAACTGCAGGCAAAAACATATCTGCAAAACCTACTACCATAGTTCTAGAGGCTTCAACTGCATAAGGGATTTTAAATAATTTTAAAATTGGAATAAAGGGCATTCCTAACCAATCAAATACTGGAGTAGATTCTGCAATAATAAGAGCTATAGTACCAAAGGCCATTATTACAGGTAATACTCCTAACCACATATCTAAAACGGTTTGAAAGCCATTAATGACAAATTCTTTTACATTGCCACTTTCTTCTGCTCTTTTTACTGCTAAATAAGTACCCCATTGGAAACTTGTAAATCCTTCTGGAACATCTTCTCCCACATCCATCTTTTTACCAGTATAGTAGGTATCTTCCTTTTTAGACAAAGGTGGAATCCTGGGCATTATAATAGCTGCAATTATTCCAGAAATAAGTATTGTCAAATAATAAGGACCAAATAAATGAGTTAGATCAACTGCCTCTAATACTACTAAACAAAATGTAATGGATACAACTGAAAAAGTAGTAGCTATAACAGCAGCTTCCCTTGTAGTATAATATCCTTCTTCATATTGTTTATTAGTCAATGCTACACCAATAGTGCCATCTCCAACAAAAGAGGCAATACAATCAATGGATGAACGACCTGGTAATTTAAATACTGGTCTCATTATAGGAGTAAGTAATGCTCCTACAAATTCTAATAGTCCAAAATCTGTTAAGAAAGGTAATAAAAATCCTGCAAATAGGAAAATAGAAAATAATCCTAATATTAAATCATGAAGTATTAATCCACCAGTATCTCCAGACCAAATCCATTCTGGACCTATTTCTAAATATACTAGAATAGCCAATATTAATCCAACAATTCTAGTTCCAAGCCAAAAATTAGATACAGAAAATATAGATTTCAAGTATTCACTGTTTTCCATAAAATTAGGTTTAAAGAGCTTATAAATTAAAGTCATAATACTAGAAAAAGCTATAACCAATAAAACAATTGTAGGTAAGATAAATTCCAGTAATTCTGTTAGCTTTCCAGCTAACAAAGCAACTACGATGGTTGTTTCCCCTTCATATTTAAAGGGGAACATTAACAAAATAATTCCAATAAGTGAAGGTAGGATAAATTTTAAATAATCAGCAACTGAATAATTTTTCTTTTTATCTAGGCTGTCCATTTAATACCTCCTTTACAGTTATTTTTTATTATACTATTATTTTGTTTTAGCTATTTCCCTCCCTTCTAAAATTCATTATAGACTTATTATAAATTATAAGATAAAGCCTCATCAATGTCAAAATATTTTCAATTTTCAATACAATTCTCATATAATGTATAATATATTATAATTTAAGATTTTATTTGAATATCTATTCTTAGAATTCCTAACTAGATTATTATCAAAATCCCTTATTTGAGAGGAAATTGTTTAAATCAATATTATTTAGAATATTCTGTCTATTAGTATAGTTCTATAATATACTAATTTAGTATTTATATCAACTATAGTTGCGATTTTAAACTTTCTATTTTTTGCAATTTAAAGATAATAATCATTTTTCCTTATTGTACCCCTCTGCTGGAGGGGTAAAGACTATTATATATTAAATCAAATATTCTTGTATAAAGTCGATAAAATGCAGAAAGGGAGTATAGGGAAAGAAAATTGTCCATTGGTGCAACAAAATGACAATAATTCATTTACTTAAAAAGGATATTTCAATGTTATAATAGAAAGGGTAAAAATACATATAAAAACGGGGGATAACATATGAAGAAGAATGGGATATTGTATATTGCTATCATTTTATTAATATTGTTAACTAATAATAGTTTTTCTTTTGCTATGGTCTCTGACATTCAAAACCACTGGGCTAAGGATGATATCCTCTATCTAATGGAAAAGGGATATATACAAGGTTATAATGATGGTACATTTAAACCTAATCAAAATGTCACCAGAGGGGAGTTCCTTAAAATGGTAAATAATGTTTATGGCTTTACAGAAATTACTCCAGTACCCTTTATAGATGTTAGAAAAGATGACTGGTATTATACAGAAGTAGGTAAAGCCCTAGCTGCTGGATATGTAAGTGGTTACACTGATGGAACCATAAGACCCAATAGACTAATAACCAGGGAAGAGGCTGCTAAGATAATAGCAACCCTTCAAGGTATGGCTAAAGGTTGGGAGAATATAAAGCTTGATTTTACTGATAATAATCAAATAGGAGATTGGGCAAAAGATTATGTAAAAGCTATGAAATATCAAGGCTATATGAAAGGATATCAGGATGGTAGCTTTAGACCTAAAAGGCAGATTACTAGAGGTGAGACTGCTAAGATCCTTGCAGATATTAGTAGAAGAAATAATTGGAATTCAAATACTTCAACAGATGGTACACAATATTTAGTTCAAGTAGGTAGCTATAATAATTTGGAGTTTGCTAAGAAAGAGTTACAAAGATTAAATCAAGCAGGTTTTAATGATGCCTTTATAATAGAAGATGATAAATATTATGTAATAGCTGGTAGGTTTTCAACAGAAGAAGAAGCTAGGATATTTAAGACTATAGTAGCTTCTCAAGGATTTGACACCTTTATAACTACTAGGAGTTTTGTCGAAGGCAATTTAGACAAGCCAGTAAAACCTATATATGTAGTAGAATCTATAAATAAAACAACTAAATACAAAGAGTTTATTAATTTAGTTGATGTATTGCCTAATCCTAAGGATATAAGGGAAGTAGTAGCATCTGATATGATAAATTTAGAAAGGGCAAAGAAGCTATATGATAATTTAAGTCAAGAAGAAAAGAGGAAGATACCGAATACTAAGGTAAATAAATTTAAAGAAGTAGAATCTAAAATAGAATCCTTAAAGACTCCTATAGTATCTAATTCCAAAGTAAGTATTGCCCAAGCACAAGCATGGGCTATTAGGAAGGGAGCCCATAAAAGGTTTATAGATGTGGCACCATTCTACTGGGAGTATGGTAGAATTACAGGTATAAATCCAGAAATATTATATGCTCAAGGAGCTAAGGAGACTAATTTTGGAAGGTATACAGGTCAAGTAAAGCCAGAGATGAATAACTGGGCTGGTATTAGGATATTAGAAGCTAATGGTGACAGCAACTATGATTATGAAATATTTTCTACACCAGAAGATGGGGTAAGGGCTCATTTTAATCATATGGGCATATATTGTGGAGTAGATCCAATAGGAGAACCTCATCCTAGATGGTACAAGACCAACACTGCCTCTTGGGCGGGGAAGATTAAGTATGTAGAGGATTTAGGAGGTCGTTGGGCACCAAATCCAGACTATGGCATATCCATAATAAGGGATTATGTAAGACATATATATAATACTCCTGTACCTGTAGAATTAGATTTGAAAAAAGCTTTGGAATTTAGCCAAAGGATAGATGATTTGGAAGATGATGAATTCATGATAATGGACATAATGTTAGAATATAATAGCTTAACAGAAAATCAAAAATCTTTAATACCTTACAATATTAAGGAAAAAATAGATAAAATCAAGTTTGAACCTTTTAAATATTAAAATAAAACAGGACCAGAGATAAGCAAGAACTTACTCTGGTCTTTTGTTTTAGTCATCTATAGACTCTAAATCATGAGTTAGTATTTCCTCAATCTTTGTTTGGATACGATCTAGATCTAAACCAGCTTCATCTAATATACTCTTTCTCAACATAGGCCCAATTTGTTCAATATCATCTAATATATCATGTAAAAGTTCCATGGCAGAAGTAGCTTCTAAAACATCCTTTGGGGCTTTAGTCATATTAGATAGAATAGAAGTTTCAGTTCTTGAAGCGATGATAGGATCGTTTAAGTTTTCTACATATACTAAGGTGCGACGACCAGGACCTCGATTATCCTCAATAGGTTCTAAAGCTACAATCTTATCAGCTCTTACAAATTTACCATAGCCTAGAGGGATAATGGCATTTTCACGAATATCCAACATAATTCACCCCTTCTCTTTAAATTTATATGATTAAATATTTTATACCCATTTATATTGCCTTTTCTTAGAATATATGATGTACTATAATTATATCATAGACAAAACATTGCATATTATACGGAGGTGGAAAATGAAACTTACAGTAACATCGATAGATAAAAATACTCTGTTGAAGGACATAAAATCTCTAAAAGAAGTAATTTGGATAAATGAAAATTATGCTAAGTTCAAAGATGTAGAAAAAGATTTACCCCTATCCTATAAAGATGTATTAGATGCAGATGAAAGACTAAGTAGATTTGAACCCTTTATTAAAAAGGCTTTTCCAGAAACCAAAGATGGTATTATTGAATCTCCTATAATGGGAATTGATAATATGAAAGTACGAATGGAAAAGGATTTTGAAAAGAAAATTAAGGGAACAATTTTATTAAAAAGAGATGATCTACTTCCTATAGCTGGTTCTATAAAAGCAAGAGGCGGAATATATGAAGTATTAAAACATGCGGAAACATTGGCTATAAGTAATAATATGTTATCTATTGACGATGATTATTCTATATTAGCAGAGGATAGATTTAAAAAGTTTTTTTCTAACTATACAGTACAAGTGGGTAGTACAGGAAATTTAGGGCTTAGCATTGGGATAATTAGTGCAAAATTAGGTTTTAAAGTAAAAGTTCATATGTCTGAAGATGCGAAAAAGTGGAAAAAAGATCTTCTTAAAAGTAAAGGTGTTGAAGTGGTGGAATATACATCTGATTATTCAAAGGCAGTAGAAGAAGGAAGAAAAGAGTCAGAAATGGATCCTAGTAGCTATTTTGTAGATGATGAAAATTCCAAGGATTTATTTTTAGGGTATGCTGTAGGAGGAATAAGGCTAAAAAAACAATTAGATAATATGGGTATAGCAGTAGACAAAGAACATCCTTTATTTGTATATTTACCTTGTGGTGTAGGAGGAGGTCCTGGAGGGATAACCTATGGTTTAAAACTTGTATATGGAGAT
>JAAYFV010000182.1 GCA_012728075.1 Tissierellia bacterium | reverse complement strand
GTACAATACCTATGCTTCAAATTGGAAATAACACTATTAAAAATATAAGTGTAATTACTGTACCAGATAATCAATTAGATTTTGGCTTTGATAAAGAAGGAAATAAGCTATCAGTAAATGGCTTTCTTGGTTGGAATGTTATTAATAAATTTAAATGGATGATTAATCCTCATGAGAGAACCTATATTATTGAAAAACCTGAAAGGGTTGGAAATGAAGAGCAGTTATTTTGGGATAATATGCCAATCATTAATGTAAAATATGAAAACCATCAGATGTATTTTGGATTTGATAGCGGAAACACTGAGAGTATGTTCAGTAAAGAATTTATTCCTTATTTAAAGGCAAAAGAAGAAAAGGTCGATGAGATAGCTGGAGTTGGTGGGATAATAGAGGAAGAGGCATACTTGATTAACAGTATTGAACTTACTATTAGCAATCAAAATATAGAACTAGAGAATATATCTGTTCTAAAGCGAGATGTTTTTCCAACTACAGATTTTAAGGTGATGGGACTACTAGCTGCAGATATTATACAAAGTTACAACTGTGTAATTGATTTCGAAAATCATAATTTTAAGCTCATTTAATTTTCAACTTCTATATTTCAGTTAGAAAAATTAAAATATTCTTATTGCTCATTTTTTATATTATATGTAGCAAATGGAGGTATAAATAAGTGAAATATCCATTTGATTGTATAAGCGAATTTATAACTGAAGGTTTACTAAAGTAGATAACACCATAGGTGTTTTCATAGAAATAATAAAAAAGGAAGTGGTTGCTATGATAAAAATAACAGCTAAGCGTGCAAGGAGGGTTCACGCCCTATAAACCCTCCAAATAAATTTAATGGAGGAAAGTATGAGAATTCAAAAGGATAATATTGTAATTAGAAGTGCTACTATCGATGATGCTATTCAATTAAACAAGTGGTGGAATGATGGTAGGGTTATGGAACATGCAGGTTTTCCCAATGGTTTGATGGAATCTTTAGAAGATACTATGAATAATATCAGAAGCTGGGAAGGCAAATTAAGCCAGCTTTGTGTGATAGAAATTGATGGCAAGCTTGTAGGGGAACTAAGTTATAGAATTAAAGATGATAATGCAGCATATCCTGGATGGAAAATATGTGATTTTAGTTATCAGAATCAAGGATATGGTCCTAAAATTATCAGAATGTTATTTGAATTCCTTTTTACAGATGAGGTCATAAATTCCAAATTTCCAATAGAGAAAATTATTTGGGATACAATGCTTGAGAATAAGAGGGCTCAATATGTTTATGAAAATAAAATTGGGGCTCGGAAAGTTGGAGTAAGAAAAGGCTGTTGGAAAGACCAAAATGGCCAATTGAGAACTGCTGTTGATTATGAACTTAGTAAGGAGGACTTCTTTAATGCTAGATGATAAAGGTTTTGATTTATGGGCAGATGGTTACGAAAAAAGTGTTCAGTTAAGTGAGGAGGACAATGAATATCCATTTGCAGGATATAAAGATGTCTTAGGTACTATTTACAATATAGTTCATAGAAAAGAAAAAGCAAAAATATTAGATATTGGATTTGGTACAGGAGTATTGACGAAAAAACTATATGATGATGGATATGAAATATATGGTATTGATTTTTCACAAAGAATGATAGCAATAGCAAAAGAAAAAATGCCTTTAGCTAAACTATTTCAATATGATTTTTTTAAGGGTTTACCTAAAGAACTTGAAAATATACAATTTGATTATATTATAAGTACCTACGCAATGCATCATTTGGAAGATGAAGATAAAATTAAATTGATTAATAAACTAGAAGAGTATATC
>JAAYFV010000181.1 GCA_012728075.1 Tissierellia bacterium | reverse complement strand
TCTCTTATACTATTTTGAGCATACGAACCAAAGATATAAGCAAAAATTATATCTTCATATTTTATTAAAATATCTTTACATTTTTTAATAATATCCATCTTATCACTATCCCTTAAATAGTATGTTATATATTTATTATACCCCATTAATAAAAGTTTGCTATATGTTGAACATAATAAAAATGATGTTCAACAACGATTATATTCTTTATAAATTATTAATACCCCTGGTCATCAATTATCCATTCACTATTTTCATTATCTCTTATTAATATCCATTGATAATTTTCATAAGTTGAATCTGGATTTAAAACAGGATTATCCCCTGAATCATTAACATCAAAATTTGATAATAATACAATAACATTTTCAGGCTGAATTTCATTTATAGAACCTCTCCCACTTTCTAAATAAATTTCAGTAAGTCTATTTGACTCCTCTTCCTTGTACCATATTTTTGTTAAAGTAGAGGCTGGGAAATCAAAATTATCCTTTACGATTTTTATTGCATTGCTTATCTCTTCTTCAGTAAATTTAGTAGAATCCCCAATATCTATTATTAACTCCTCTTTAGTTGATTTTTGATTACAAACCACCAGTGAAAATACTAATAATATTGCAAACAATGAAATAACAATCCTTTTCATAAAATCCCCCTTTTAATTAAGCCCTCATAATACTTACTTATCAATTTAATGAACATCTTCTACATACATTATACCACTCATCTATCTACAGCATAACCCCTAAACTCTAACTTACATCCAAAGCTTACATCCAATAGGGCTTATCCACTACTTACGATGATACGGTTCACCTCTAATTATTCTAAACCCTCTATATATTTGCTCTAACAATATAATCCTCATTAACTCATGGGAAAAGGTCGTTTTGGATTTTGTTTTCTACTTCAATAATTTCTATGCTGCAATACCTTGAAAGTCGCTTTATATATTCCTTGACACCAGCTCTTATGTATTTTTCTTTTATCTTACCTACTACAATAATTCTAATCTTCATATTTCCTTCCTAATAGTATAATTCGCTCTATAGTATTGTTTTTTATATAAAATCGCATATATTTACTTTGAAAAACAAAGTTTGGTTCTATATATTCTATTCTATCAATATATAGTATTTGCTCTTCTAAATCCTCTCTAGGAATAATAAGTTTCTCACTTTTAATCATTCCATCACCAAAAGCTTGCTGAAATAAGCTAATTATCCTCTTCTCATAGTCTCTAGGTATTCTATTACCTTTCAACTTATTGCATTTTCGGCAGGACAATACTAAATTAAATACTTCTTTAGTCCCACCTTTTGACTTTGGAATATAATGGTCAAGGGTAATTTGCCTATATTTTAAATTCTTCCCACAATAAAAACACCTTTTGTTTTCTCTTTCATAGATATATATCTTTTCACTGTTGGGAATATTCATCTACCTTCACCTTTTTCTATAGAATTTATTATAACATTTTTCTATCTAAAGTAAAAAACTTTAGATACTTAAATAGTACCTAAAGCTTTTATGTGAATTTTTATAATCATTTATATCCAGCTTTCAACTTTTTTTAATAGATTAAAATTCGTAAGATCGTAATGCAGTGGAGTTATAGTTACATATCCTTGGGATAAGTAAAACCTATCTGTATCCTCTTCAAATTCTATATCTTTTCTTCCTTGGAGTTTTAATACTTTTTCCCCTTTATTTCCATTGTCTTCCATGAGATAATAATCATAAACTACTCCGCCTATTTTACATACTTTAACGCCTTTAGGCTTTTTCCCATCTAAGTATGGAGTGTTAATACTCAATATAATGTTATTATTAATTAAATCCCTTTTCGATTTTTCTAAAATGTATTTACCATATTCAGCTGCTAGATTATAATCAATATTTCCATCTATCCACTCTGCAGATAAGGCTATAGCAGGTAAATTATATATGTTAGCTTCTATAGCTGCTGACACAGTACCAGAATATAGTATATCCATACCCGCATTTAATCCCATATTTATCCCAGATATGACTACATCTACAGGAAGTTCTGTCAATTTATCTAAGGCTATTCTTACACAATCTGCAGGTGTACCAGATACACTATAAGCTTTAGACTTTATTCCCTCTAGTTCAACTTCCTTCACAATTAAAGCTTTGGATATGGTAATAGCTTGACTTTGAGCACTCCTTTGCTCTTCTGGAGCCACTATAATTATTTCATGATCTTCTTCCAACATCTTAGCTAATATATGTATACCCTCAGAATATATACCATCGTCATTAACTAATAATATCCTCATTTTTCGCCTCCTTAAAATAAATAGTTATAAATAGTATTATATCAAAATACAAAAAAAATAGCATATGAAAACCCTTATCTTTAAGATAAGGGTTTTCATACTTAATATTTTATATTCAATATACCATCATTAGTAATAGAGGTCACTCCTTGCAATACTTGTTCTATAAAGTTAATAGGTACAAAAGTAGTTCCTATTATAAGCTTAGCCTCTTCTCCCAAATATACAAAAGCTTTAGAAAAATAATACTTATCCTGACCTACATAGGCGCCAGCTGATATGGTTCCTTTATTCATATTTGCAACCTTGTTTTCCCCATCCCATGTTACCTTAAAATCTAATGATTCCCCAACCTCTCTAAAGGGGACCATTAGTGTACCTTTTTCAGATTTAAACATGGGTTGATTCAATTTTATTTCTTTGCCATTTATAATAATCTTATTAAAGTTTGCAACTTCATCTTCAATTACTGCTTTTGAATCCTTTAATATATGGGATATACTTTTATTTGGTATTTTAAACTCTGGATGTCCCATATACCAGGGAGTTATCTCATAGGGTTGAAATGTAACCACTATATTCCCATTTTTATCAATATAAAAACTATGTGAATCATCTATGGTTACAAACTTTTCATCATCTGTAAAATACGATTTAGCTTCATCGGCTATCTGTCTATTTATTTCCTTATTTATCTCATCATTTATGATACTTTTAAAATCGCTACCTTTTTTAAATAAATCTGATAATTGAATTATTTGATTCTTATTTATATCGATATTATAGTAATCTCTTCTTGAACTTCCATGGGCTCCACCTGTAAAAATATAGGTATCAACCACAATAGATAATATGTCCTCACTAGACTTAACATCATATCCAACTATCATCTGAGGCTTCCATTCAATATTTAGTTTTTTCAATTCTTTTACATCTTCTTCAAATTCTTTTATATCATTTTCTGTTTGAGTCCTAATAAGATAGTTTAACTCTTTCTGATAATGAGAATCTTTTAATCCTTTAATTACTGGTATCTTTACATCTAACTCTACACCACTGATATTAGGTTTAATAATTTCTGTTTCTACCTTAACTTGATTTCCTTCTAATTCTTTACTTATTAATACTGGACCTGTAAGTTCTTTTTTTATATCAACCTCTGTAACTTTATCTGCCAAAACTATTGACATATTTCCAATTGCTAAGCATCCTGCTAAACCTATTGCTATTAGTTTTTTATTCATCTATAAAACCTCCTTAATTTTTCTTCTAAATATAGATTATCACCTATAGGAAGGTTTTTGGTTACATTAAAGTTACATAGAAGTTACAACTAGTTTAAATCTATCCCTTAACAACTCCTAAAGGTGTTAATTTAACCACCCTTTTTACCAAATCCTTTTGATTATCCATAACTTCTTCTATATCCTTATAAGCCATAGGGGCTTCTGAAAAATCTTTTTTCCAACCCTTATGAACTATATCTCCCATAGATTTATCTGCCATCTCTTTGGTAATAGTTTTATTAGCTTGTCTTCTAGACATTACTCTACCTGCTCCATGGGAACAACTTCTAAAGCTCTCAGGATTTCCTAATCCTTCTACTATATATGAAGGAGTACCCATAGAACCAGGGATAATTCCTAACTCTCCTTTTTCTGCCTTTATAGCTCCTTTCCTATGAACTATAACTTCTTTCCCAAAATGTTCCTCTATTGAAGCATAATTATGGTGGATAGAAACTTTTTTGAGTATTTTTTCAGACTTTGTTTCTTCCCTAAATATATCATAAAATTGTTCTAATAATTGCCTTCTGTTTTCTGCTGCAAATTTTAAAGCATAACTCATAGCATTAAAGTATTCTTTTCCCTCTTTAGAGTCTATATAAAGCCCTGCTAAATCTTGTTTTGGAGGAACTAATTTTATCTTCTCATTTAACTTTATAGCTACATTATTGTAATACTCAGCTATTTTATATCCAAAATTTCTACTTCCAGAATGTACCATTAGCCATATATGTCCATCGCTACCTTTCTCTATACTTAAAAAGTGATTACCTCCTCCTAAAGTTCCTAGTTGGTATCTAGCAGCATCTAATTCTTCCATTACTATCTTTAAATTAGGAGGATTATTGAATCCTTCCCATTTCCTTGGACTCTTATGATGCTTAAATCCCAAAGGTATAGATTTATGAGCCTTGTCCACTATTTTTTCAATAGACCTAATATCTATCTCCTTAATATCAGTTTTTGCTGCAATAATTCCACAACCAATATCCACACCAACAGCATTGGGAATAATCACTCCTAAGGAAGCAAAAACCCCTCCTATAGGCATGCCAAATCCCACATGAGCATCTGCCATCAGTGCAATATGGGAATAGGCAAAGCTTAGATTAGAGAGGTTTACAGCTTGCTGCAAAGCATCTTCCTCCAAATCCGTTGCCCAAGATTTTATAGGTATCTTTCCTAAATTATAAATCTTCATGAATCTCTCCTTTCCTTTAAACCACTAAATATTTAGGTGGTTTTTCACAATAATTACAGCTATGGGGACTAGCCCAGTCGGTAAAAGAAACTTTTTCTAATTCATATATATCTGGGGATTGTTCATAAATTTCTACAAAATCCTCTATTGCATCCTCCAAATGTTCGTTGCAAACTACATACATAATATCAACTCCACATATTTAATAGGCACAAGCTTCTTACTTTTAGTATAAACATTTTCCATAATGTTTATAAAAGCTTGACAATATTGTCAAGCTTTTAAATTGATATTATTTCATTTGATTAAATACAACTGAAACAGACATTTCTTTACCATTTCTAATAATCGTTAAATTAGCTTTATCTCCTTTTTTGTATTTATACAATATTTTTTTCAATTGATTCATACTTTCGATCTCTTGATTATCCATCTTCACTAATATATCTCCTGATCTAAGACCCGCTTTATCAGCTGGACTATTAGCATCAATTTCTAATAATATAACACCTTTATCAACACTTAATTCTACTCCAATTTGTCTTTCATATCTTTCCACTTCTATGCCTGTAACACCTAAATATACAATCTTAAAATCTCCTTCTTCAACTATCTGTTCTATAATAGGCTTTACCACATTAATAGGTATGGCAAATCCTAAACCTTCCGCTGCAGAAGATTTTATCTTTACAGTATTTATACCTATTACTTCTCCTTTATTATTTAACAATGGTCCTCCACTATTTCCAGGATTTATAGAAGCATCAGTTTGTATCAAATTATCTATAATATTATACTCATCTACTCTTATAGATCTATTCAAACCAGATATAATACCTGCAGTAACTGTTCTTTGAAAATCTAATCCTAAAGGATTTCCTATAGCTACAGCCAACTGACCCACCTCTAAAGAATCTGAATCTCCTAAATCAGCAACTGGAAGTCCAGTAGCTTCTACTTTAACTACTGCCAAATCTAATGCTTTATCATACCATAACAACTTTCCTGGAAGCATATCACCATTCTCAAATAAAACACTTATCTTTTTAGCTTTACCATCTCCTACTACATGAGAATTGGTAAGTATATATCCATTAGGATTTACTATAATCCCTGAACCTACTCCTTCTACTTCCCATTCCCATATAAGTTCCCTTTGAACCTGAACAGTAGTTATTCCCACTACAGAACTCATTGCCTTCTTTGCAACTGCTTCCACTGAAGATATGTCCTCTGAAGGTGTAATATTTATTTGTTGTCCTGCATTATATGGGGCTTTTTCATCATAATTCCCTGGTATAGGTAGTACCTTACCATATAGATATGTTGGTGCAATATAAGCACTTATTATTCCTCCAACAATAGCTGCAATTAATGCAACGATAAAATAAGAAAAAAATCTCCTTTTTTTAGGTGGCCTTTCATAATACATTATAATCCCCTCCTATATTTATAGGTTATATACCTTAGTTGGCCTATCTCTATAGGTCAAATCTAAAGTAATGTCTTTTTGTGTATTTATTCCAGATTTTTTAACAAATTTACCTACAGTTTCTTGAGCTAGAGATGGAATATTATTTTCTTGACTTAAATGAGCTAACAATATTATCTCTCCTTTACCTAATAAAACCTGAGACAAAATTTCACCTGCATCATCATTAGATAGATGTCCTTGAGTACTAGATATTCTCTTTTTTAGATACCAAGGATACTTTCCATATTTAAGCATATTCACATCATGATTTGATTCTAACAGATATAAAGAGGAGCCTTTTATTTTATTTCTTATTTCATTGTTTACCCAACCTGTATCAGTCATAATAGTTATTTTTATATCTTTATGATAAAGTATGTATCCTACAGGTTCATAGGCATCATGAAATACTTTAAAAGGAAGTATACCTAAATCTCCAATTTCAAAATCTTTATCTGTTTGTATGATATTTATATTTTTATCCCTTAGCTCCCCTATTTTATTACTCATATTAGTCCAAGTTCCTTCATTAGCAAATATAGGTATATCATATCTTCTAGATAAAACCCCTGCTCCCTTTATGTGATCCCTATGTTCATGAGTTATAAACATACAATCAATTGTAGAAGGGCATACACCTATAGAGGATAACAAGTTTTCTATCCTTTTACCGCTAAAACCTGCATCTACCAATACTCTAACCCTATCAGTTTCAATGTATTGACAATTGCCATTGCTACCACTGGATAAGGAACAAAACTTTATTCCCAATATTCTTACCTCCAATTTGTAAAAAATATTCCTATATACTATTATATATTATCACAAAACTAATTTTAAAAAAATAAATTAAAAAAGAAGAACACAATAAGTTCTTCCTAATAATCATCTATAAAGACCTTGTATCCATCTTGAAATTGAATCCTCCAAGCTGGAATTGCTTTCCCCTGCTTTGCCTCGCCAGGTTCCTCCAAATAATCGTGTTTTTGAGGATCAAAATAGTAACAAAGGGATATATTCTCTATAGTTTTCCCATATACATCTTCCATATCCAATAAGGCCAATATCGCTTTTGGTGCTGTACTTATATATATTTCAGTTTCACCTAAATCTTCAACTATAAGCCATACCCTTTCGAATCTTTTAACTCCTCTTCCATCTATTTGAAAATTTGTATAAGCCCTTTCTACAAATACACCATTATATAATTTAGAATATTCTATGTAAAATGTATCATTCTCTTCTTTTATAAAAGTTAATTCCATATCTGATGTGTCTATATTTTTTTCTTTTAAAAATTCTTCTGCAATTTGGATGGCCTGATTCCTATCTATATTTTTAAATGTTTTTTCATCATTTTTATTTTCATATAATATTAGTTTATTGTTTATTATAACTACAGATTCTTTTTCCTTGACTATCTGACTAAAAGCATCTCCATCTTTAACTAAAATGCCTTTATTTTCAAAAAATAATCGATTTAAATCATCTATGGTCATATTTTCATAACTTACATTCATTGTATTTAAATAAGGCATATCTGTTGGTATTTCTGTTGCTAAATATATATCTTTATCCTTCAATAGTTTTTCCACATTTCCTATAAAATCTTCTTTTAGAGTAGGTTCCTCTATGCCTTTTTCACCTATAAAAACATAGATTAATAATATATTTGTTATGATAAAAGCCACTATTAAGATGGTCTTAGCTTTTGACCAATCCATTCTTCTTCACCATCCAAACTCTTTCACCAACTACCTTTCAAATACTAGTTCTCCTGTATATACATCAAAAGCATATATTCTATTTTCCGTTTCTAATAACCATACTCCTATAAGTTTCTCCTCTTTATCTTTAGAACAAGGATCTACATAAGCTATATCTATATTTTCAATAGAAGATAATATATCTTTAGTCAGAGTTTCTCTATTTATATCATCCTGAGTTAAGTTTTTATCATAAATATATCTTTTTTCCAATAACTCATATGTGGGGTTCATATTTATAATGTCAAAAGCAGACAGCATCCTCTTGTTTTCAGCCAAATTAATATCGGATATATTCATATCCTTTCTAATAAACATCTTATACTTTCTAACATATTTATTAAATACATCTATCTGGATAAAATCTTTTATATCATCATCACTTATTATTACTGGTAACCCCCTTATCTTATGTCTAAATGTCAATCTATACCCTAAATTGTCTTCAAACTCTATTTCTTCTATTTTTGTCAAATATATATCCTCTGGAATCCCAATATGGTCTGATAAAAAATCTGCTACAGTATTTAAACTAATATATAGATTTCTTTCCTTTACAAGTTCTTCAAGAGGACTAAAATACTCTAAAAGGCCATTGGGATTAATTTTTAATACCTTTTGATTGTATACATATATTATCGATCCATTATTTTCTACTATCTCCCTTATATAGTCTATGTCCTTATTAAAATATTTCTCCGCAATAATTCTAACCTCTTCTATGTTATTTGGGATTAATTCGTTTTCAACATAAGCTAATGGTACATTTTGAGACATTTCAATGGGAATAAAAATATCATTATTGCTACCTAATGTATCCTTCATAGAATAATAATAGGTATAGTCTCCTGTTTCCTCTATTTCCTTTACATATTCCTTTAATTCTTTTACATCTATTCCCAAATCATATACCATTAAATGCTTGTCCTCATTACTAAATATAAAAAAAGGATCACCAATGCCTAAATATATGTAAATACTATCTATATCTGGTATTTTTTCCGTTATATTATTAGGTTTATTAACTTCCAAAGAACGGGCTAATATGTAGGTGCTAAATTTTTCCGGAAAATAGAAAACTATGGACCTTTTGCTATTATATGTTAAAAATTCATCATTAGTTAGTCTCTCTACCTTAAAGCTATTAGAAGATAAAGCATCTACTAGTATAGGTTGAATACTCGTCCATAGATTTTCTTCCCCTTCATTATAAAGCACAGTATGAAATTTTGTATCAAAATTTAGCAGATATTTATACGGCTCTAACATATCCCCTAATAAATAGCTAGTATCTAAAGCTTTCTCTTTTTTAATTAAAGGTAATATTTCATAAGGCATTTGCAGCCAAATTTGCCTAGTTAAATATATACTAATGCATACCAAGGATAGGAGTAGAAAAGTTTTTAACCTTTCTTTAATCATTGTTAATCATCTCCTCAAATCCATGGATTTTTATTTGGTAGGCACTATTCGATAAGGATTCCTTACGGCTTCTTCTGCTAATGCATTATCATAAACATAATACACCTTTTCTACTGTATTTACCCCATTTACTCTAAATATTACTACAACTTTATTAATTCCAGAAACCAGCTCCACTTCTTTGGCAAAACCCACTTGCCCAGCTTTTATAGTTTCTTTGGAGATGAGAATATAATCACTGCTTTTAGGTAGATTAGTTAAAGAAAAGTTTTTACCAGTTAAATCCATTGTTCCATAAACTTCTATTACTATATTGGTTCCCGATGGAGCTTTCCCAGATATTAATGCAGTTTTCTTATCTGTAGCTATAGCATCTTCACTAGGCACTGTAACCTGATATCTATTCCTATCAGTTCTTCTAGCAACCTGAACACTAGATGTATTCATATTAGCTCCATATCCTGTTGAAGAAAATGAAAAAATCCCTATTATAATGAATAAGCTAGCTATGATTTTTTTCCACATATTCTCAACCCTCCTTCTCTATTATATTTCAAGTCAATTACATTATATATAAGATATATTACAAAATTGTTACAATCTAATTAAGATTAAGTGACACATCCGCAACTACAGGTAATATAATATCTACTTCTGTACCAACTTTATACTGAGATTTAAGTATTATATTCCCATTATGAGCTTCTACTATCTGTTTTGCAATGGAAAGCCCTAGACCTGTACCACCTAATTCTCTACTCCTCCCCTTGTCAACTCTATAAAATCTTTCAAAAATCCTATCCTTATCTTCTTCTGGTATACCTATTCCATTATCCTTTATCTTTATAACAACCTTGTCGTCTTCACTTCTAGCAATTATGTCTATATTTCCATTTTGGGGAGTATATTTAATTGCATTAGATAGTATATTTAATATTACTTGTTCCATACCATCTTTATCAATAACAATATCTGGAATATCTTCTTCAATATCTATATGAAAAGTTTGTCTTTTTTCTTTAAAAGCAAACTCCAATTTTAAACAAGAATCTTGGATTAGTTTTTCTACAGAATATTCTACTTTATTCCATTTTGTTTTATTATAATCTAAATTTGAAAGTTGGAGTAAATTTCTAACTATCCTTGCCATTCTATCACATTCATCATCTATAACAGACAGAAATTTATAAGAAAGTTCCTTATCTATATCCTTGTAATCCATAAGGGTTTCTGTATAGCTTTTGATGGTGGTTTTTGGAGTTTTTAATTCGTGAGATACATTTGCAACAAATTCCTTTCTCATATTATCTAATTTATGTTGCTCCGTTATATCTTGAAACACAATTATTATGCCTCCAATATGACCTTTTTCATTTCGAAAGGGTGCGTATCTGGTCTTATATACTACCGATTTTATCTCGACTATATCATCCCCCTCTAATGTATCCACATCATCATAATCTATGTTTGTTAAATTAATATTCTCAATGGGAAAAATCTTTCGGCTTATTAATTCTTCATTTATGGTATCTTCCAAATCCAATATATCTACTGCTATAGGATTAGCATGGATTATGTAACCATTTAAATCTATTGCTATAACTCCATCAGCCATATAATTAAATATGGTATCTAGCTTACTCCTTTCCAAATCCATCTCCTGGATAGTCTCTTTCAATTTTAATGTCAAATAATTAAACATACTAGCAAGCTGTCCTATTTCATCATCTGATTTTACTTCAACAAATTGATTAAAATCACCTTTAGCCATTCTTTCAGCTTTCTTAGTCACATCTCTAATGGGTTCTGTGATACTACTTGCTATTAAAAAACCCAATATTACAGTTATTACTAATGCCAGCATAGTAGCACTGGTCAATATTTTCTTGGACTCATCCAAAGTAGTATATACATCCTGCAAATCAGAGGTCATATAAAAGACACCTTTTACTTGACCTACCTCATTTATAACTGGATAAGCAAGATGCTTAAATACAACTTCCTCATTGAAATCTTTTTTTATGCCTTCACTTTTACTTCCTTCATAGGCTGATAGTATTAAAGTAGGATCCAAATATTTATATGTTAATGCGTTTTGACCTACTATTTTCTCCTGATTTTTCGACGAAGTGGCTATTATCCTATATATTTCTTCTTCATATATAATGTATAAAGTCTCAGTCCCATCAAATCTCCATTCATTTAACATATCTTGGATCTCTTCACTAACTTCAATCCAATTATCCTTTGATAAATAACTAGAGGTGCTTATTATAGATTCAATCTGTTTAGTCATTAGATTAGTTCTATTTTCTAACTGTTGTGTTTCAAATCTCTGTACAATAAAAACTCCCACGATTACCATAGCAATAAATACCAACAGAAAATATACTATGATAAACTTCCATCTTATGCTAGTAAACATGAGTTAGCCCCTCCTGAAATAATATCCTACTCCTCTTTTTGTTAATATATATTTAAATTCTCCATCTTCATCTTCTATTTTTTCTCTCAATCTTCTAACTGTAACATCTACTGTTCTTATGTCTCCATAATATTCATATCCCCATACTTCTTCTAATAATTGTTCTCTGGTAAATACTTGTTCAGCGCTAGATGCTAAAAATTTTAACAATTCAAATTCCCTAAGAGTAAGATCTATAACTTGTCCTCTCTTTTTCACCTCATATTTGTTTAAATCAATGATTAAATCCCCTGCTACTAATATATCTTCATTCCCTAAATCGCCATTAGAAAACTCTACCCTTCTAAGATTAGCTTTAACTCGTGCCACCAATTCTCTCATACTAAAAGGTTTAGTGATGTAATCATCTGCCCCTAACTCTAATCCCAATACCTTATCTACTTCCTCTTCTTTAGCAGTTAACATAAGTACGGGAATTTTAAATTCCCTTCTAATTTCTCTCAATACTTGAAAACCATCTTTTTTGGGCAACATAATATCTAAAAGAACCAAATCTGGTAATACTTTATAAACTTTTTCTATTGCTTCTTCTCCATCATAGGCTAAATCAACTATATAACCTTCTTTTTCTAAATTAAATTTGATTATGTCAGCAATAGATTTCTCATCATCTACTACTAGTATTTTCTTATCCATAATTATATCACTCCAAAATTGATAATTTAATATTCCATATCATCTAAGCTTAGCTTAAATACTCTTTTTAACGAAGTATTTACATTACTCCCTATGCCTAGATTATCTAATAATAAATTGATCTTGTCAAACCCAAACTGATCATTTAACTTATCAATCACCTCGTAAGATTTTCTATAAGCTGCTCCAATTTCTATTTCATCAAAATTATCGTTTAAATCCTTTAAACTGATATTAGAAATTTCTCCTATCCCTTTTTCCCATTCAAATCCAATGGTTTCTTTCTCTATAAATAAAGCTAATCCTTCAGTAAGCCATAGGGGATAATTGCCTCTGGTCTTTTCATCTACTATTAAATGAGTAAATTCATGTATCACAGGGGTAGTGTTTTTGTATTCTTGCTCTATATCATATCCTTTAATCCATAGATTAGGAGAGAGGAGATTTAATGTTCCACTATAATATACTCCTAAAGGTGGAGTATCTCCATTAAGTTTTACAGTACTCATTAACTCATCTTTATCTTCGTATATTATTATAGGGGTAATATCCTTAGGATAATAGTTAAAATACAGGCACACTTCATCATAGTATAGTTCAGCTATTTCTCCAGTTATTTCCCCAATATTTCTTTCTTGCTCTTTAAAATATATTTTAAAATGTCCAGTATCTATAATTTCATAATCTTTTAACGAATTTAACAATTTGTTTTTTTCATATTGTTTAACTATGGGATATATAGAAATTTGTATATACTCTTTCAATATAAAAAAAGAAAAAAATCCAATAATCAATATGGAAGTATATAATAATATCTTTTTCAAGTTAGCACCCCCTTTTATAAATTATATGGTAAAATCTATCTATATACTATTGAAGTAAATATGTACTTGTTATATAATATTCTTATCAAGGGGGAGTAGCTTTACAAATAATCAGTCGTCAATACGGATAAATCCCGGCTGATTATCCTATGATTATAGGTAGCAAGACCTTTGTTTAAACTAATACGTTTAAACAAAGGTCTTTTTGCTACCATATTACATTTTAACAATTTTATATGCATTAATCAACGTTTTCCAAAACATAACAATCAAGTTTAAATCTTTTGCGTAGTGGAATAATAAAAATAAAATAGAAAGGAAGATCAAATATGGAATGGTACAAAAAAACTAAAGACGAAATACTATCTCAACTTCAAACTTCTATCGATGAAGGACTTACTCAAAATGAAGCAGAAGATCGTATAAAAAAATATGGTCCAAATGAGTTAAAAGAAGAAGATAGGAAAAGTTTTATATCTAAATTAATGGCTCAATTTAAGGATTTTTTAGTAATAATACTAATTATAGCAAGTATTATATCCTTTGCTGTAGGGGAAAGGGCAGATGCAATTGTAATACTAGCTATAGTGATTATCAATGCCTTATTGGGATTATATCAAGAAGGTAAAGCTGAAAAAGCTTTAGAAGCTTTAAAAAAGATGGCAGCCCCCAATGCAAAAGTTATAAGAGATGGTAATGTTACTACAGTACCTGCAAATTCTTTAGTACCAGGAGATATAGTACTACTAGAATCTGGGGATATAGTTCCCGCTGATTTAAGATTAGTACAAAGTTCCAATTTAAAGATTGAAGAAGCATCATTAACTGGTGAGTCAGTCCCTGTAGAAAAAGATAGTAATGCCATATTTGAAAAAGATGTTGCCCTAGGAGACAGGACAAATATGGCCTTTATGAGTACCATTGTTACCTATGGTAGAGGAAAAGGAATAGTGGTAAGTACAGGTCATGACACAGAAATAGGAAAAATAGCTACAATGATTCAAACTTTCGATGAAGATCCTACACCTTTACAGAAAAATTTAAATAAACTAGGTAAGTATCTAGGTATAGCCTGTATAATTGTATGTATTCTTGTGTTTGCCTTAGGTATATTTCAAGGTAGGGATTTACTGGAGATGTTTATGGTAGCTATTAGCCTTGCTGTAGCTGCAATACCAGAGGGATTACCTGCTATAGTTACTATTGTACTTGCTTTAGGCATGAATCGAATGGTTAAACGAAATGCTATTGTAAAAAAATTACTTGCTGTTGAAACTTTAGGTTGTACTACTGTTATCTGCTCTGATAAAACAGGCACCCTAACCCAAAATGAAATGACCGTAGTTAAAGCTTATACTGATGGAAAAGTATTTGATGTAACGGGAACTGGATATGAACCTGAAGGAGATTTTAGAATTGATGGAAATCCAGTTGAACCTAAAGATATAATTGGTCTAAATACGCTAATTACTATTGGCGCTTTATGTAATGATGCAACTTTAGAAAAAAACCATGAAGGCTATAGAATTTTAGGAGATCCTACTGAAGGAGCTTTAATTACATTAGCTGGAAAAGGAGATATATATAAAGATGAAATAAATAAGAGATTCCCACGAATTGACGAAATTCCTTTTGATTCAGGAAGAAAAATGATGACTACATTTCATAAAAATTATATCCCTAATAGGATAGTCTCTTTTACTAAAGGTGCACCAGATATAATAATTAGTAGATGTAATGCTATATATCTTAATGGAGAAATAAAGCCATTAACAAATAAATTAAGAGAAGAAATATTGGATATAAATAACCAGTTTTCAAAAAAAGCCTTAAGAGTTCTAGCTTTCGCTTTTAAAGAACATGATGAATTGCCTGATAATATTACATGGGAAACAATAGAAAATAAAATGGTATTTGCTGGCCTCGTTGGTATGATAGACCCACCAAGAGAAGAAGCTAAAGAAGCTATAAAGCTTTGCAAAAAAGCAGGAATTAAAACTATCATGATTACTGGGGATTATAAAGAAACTGCTTTTGCTATTGCAAAGGAATTAGGCATTGCAAAGCAAGAAGATGAAGCTATTATGGGTAAAGAATTAGATAATATCTCTGATGAAGAACTAAAAGAACTGGTAAAACACAAAAGGGTATATGCCAGAGTATCGCCAGAACACAAAGTAAGGATAATTTCCGCATTAAAAGCTAATGGAGAAATTGCAGCTATGACTGGAGACGGAGTTAACGATGCTTTAGCTTTAAAAAGAGCAGATATAGGCGTAGCAATGGGAATTACCGGTACTGATGTAGCAAAAAATACTGCTGAAGTAATATTAACTGATGACAACTTTGCTAGTATTGTAGCAGCTGTAGAAGAGGGTAGGATAATATACAGTAATATTAAAAAATTTGTTTTTTTCTTATTATCCTGTAATATAGGAGAAATATTGATTGTATTTCTTAGTATATTATTTAATTTACCTGTTCCCCTTATACCTATACAATTACTCTGGTTAAATCTAGTAACAGATAGTTTTCCTGCTTTAGCACTAGGTGTTGAAAAAGGAGATCCAGAAATAATGGAAATCCCTCCCAGAGATCCAGAAGAATCTATATTGGATAAAGGAATGGTTAGAGCTATCATATTTCAAAGTAGTGCTATCGCTATAGGCTCACTGTTAGCTTACAAATGGGGATTAAAAACTTACGGTACTCAAAACCTTACAATACCTAGAACTATAACCTTTGCAACTTTAATTACAGCAGAATTATTAAGAGCTTATTCTAGTAGATCGGAAAAACATACTATATTTGAAATAGGTGTATTTTCTAATAGAACTCTAACCTATGCTACTATTGTTTCTTTTATATTACTAATTGCAGTAGTATACTTACCTATTTTGCAACCTATATTTGAAACTTATCCATTAGGTTTTTTAGATTGGCAAATAGTTATTCTACATTCATTCATTCCTCTTGCGGTAGGTGAAATATATAAATTGTTTATAAGAAAAAGATAAAAAAGCCCTAGGGCTTTTTTATCTTTGGGCACTTTTTTAGAATTTAATGCATAGAATAAAACAAGGAAGGTGGTTTTATGAGAAATATGAATAATTCTAAAATATGCCCAATACTCAGTGCTAAGATTATGTCCCAGTCACAAGAGGAATTGCCTGTAATAGTCCAATTAGCCTATAAAGATAGTAAATTAATAGATGGGATTAAAAATTTATCTACAAGAATAAAATCTAATCTACCATTGATTAATGGAGTTGCGTGCAACTTAACAACTAATATGATTTACAAATTGTCTAATAGTCCTGAAATACAATATATTAGCTTTGATTCCAAAGTATATACTCAATTAGATATAGCTATTCCCACAATAGAAGGAAGCATCCCTATTGATATGGGATATAAAGGAGAAGGCATCACTACTGCTGTTATAGATACAGGAATAGTGCTCCATCAAGATTTAGTAAGACCAAATAATCGTATTATTGACTTTGTTGATTTTATAAACAATAAATCTACCCCCTATGATGATAATGGTCATGGAACCCATGTAGCTGGAATTATTGCTGGAAATGGATATTCTTCTAGGGGTAAATATACTGGTATAGCTCCCGAATCCAATATATTAGCTATAAAAGCATTAGATAATGAAGGCAGTGGAAATACTTCTACTATTATTAAGGCCATATCCTATGTTATAGAAACCAAAGATAAATATAATACAAAGATACTAAATCTATCTATTGGGAGCCCTGCCAACAACTCTTATAAAAAAGACCCTCTATGTAAAGCTGTAACAGAAGCTGTAAACAGTGGAATCATAGTTGTAGTTGCTGCTGGTAACAATGGCCCTAATGAAAGAAGCATATTGTCTCCAGGCATTAATCCAAAGGCTATAACAGTAGGAGCTGTTGATGATAAAAGGACTATAAACCCAATGGATGATAGTATTGCCAGCTTTTCTAGTCGTGGCCCAACTAATGAAGGCCTTTTAAAACCTGATATAGTAGCTCCTGGAGTAAATATAAATTCCTTATCAAGCACAAAATTAGACGGTTATTCCCCTTTAAGTGGCACTTCCATGGCTTCACCACTAGTATCTGGTACAGTGGCATTATTGCTAAACAAATATGGTGATCTTAAACCTGAAGAAGTGAAGAAAAAATTATTAGGTTCATGTGTTGATCTTAATGATTCTAGAGAAACACAAGGTGCAGGTATGCTAAACTTAAAACTATTATTTCTTGAAAATAATAGTCCTTATAAAAATGGAAGATTCTCAAAACATACAGATTTAAAAGAAGATTTTTTTGAAAATATCATCATATTATTAATGGTACTATTTTTACTCGATAGTCCTCGCCATTAGTTTCTAATTAAAAAAGAGGAAGAAAGTCTTCCTCTTTATCTCACATAATTTGCTGGATTTTGATTTCTACCATTTCTTAATATTTCAAAATGCAGATGAGAACCAGTAGATCTACCAGTATTCCCTACTTTAGCTATAACCTGACCTTTATAAACTCTTTCTCCAACTTTAACATTTATACTACTACAATGTCCATATCTAGTAACATAACCGTTGCCATGATCTATCTCCACTAGATTGCCATATGCACCTCTTCTCCCAGCAAACACAACTTTACCACCATCAGCAGCCTTAATAGGAGTTCCTATGCTAGCAGAAATATCTAAGCCTCTATGCATACGACCATTTCTCATTCCATATCTTGAACTTATAGAACCTCTAGTGGGCATGAGAAATGCACCAGTAGCTACAGTTTTAGGTACTTCCTTTGTACCCTTCACTACTAACTCATTAACAGGCTTTTCTAAAATTTTTTCTTCTAATATCTCTTTATCTACAATTACTCCATTATGTCTTACTACTTTTGCAAATATTTCCTTTTCCCCTTGAGAACCTTTAACCTTTACCTTTTTCTCTGTCTTATACATATTGTTATCATGTTCAATTTTTACTTCATAATCAATTTTTTCCTTATACTTAACTTCCTCAATAGTTGCCACTGTTACCATTGACTTAGGTACTAGCAATTTTATTTCGTCACCTATCTGTAATTCATCTGGATTTTTATCTGGATTAGCTTCTATTAAATTTTCTACAGGTATATCATAAATTTTTGATATAGTCCAAAGACTTTCCCCTACCTCAACAATATGAGTTCTTATCTCTTCTGTTCCTGTTTGAATATATTTCAGGAGATCATCTTTGTCCATTAACTTATTTAAAGGTATATTCCTTTTTTCAACTTTTATGTCCTCAACAAATTTGACTTCCTTTATATCTCCATCAATTTTTTCATCTTCTGTATAGGAGGCTTTAATCTCTTCTAGTATTTCTTCTAAATCCTCCTTAGTCTTCGTAGCACCCACTTCTTTATTGTCTATTAACAACACATATCCACCGACTAAAAAAGTCATTCTAGATTTAATGTTTTCCCTTAGCTTATCGTTAGATACCAACATATTATCTTTAGCGTGGGTATCTTCAAAAGAAATATTTTTATTCAACACTATATCTATATCATATGTACGCACTAATTCTTGTCTAATATCTTCTAATATATTTAGTACTTGTTCTTTATCCCTAACAATCCCTATCTTCTCATTCCCAAAGCTTACTATAAAAGCCCTAGTCCTTATCTCATTAACTTTGTATGCTATAAAAGATAAGCTAGCTATTACAATTAACATTATAATTATAAGCATTTTCTTAAAATTGAATCTGTCTCTAAATTCATTTGCTACGTTCTTTATTTCTTCAAGGGATACTTTTGTTTCTATGGGGGGGCTAGTGCTTCCCATTCCCATATGATTTTGTTCATCCATGGTTTTAGTACCTCCCTATTTTAAAATAGCCTTAAAACCATTTTTATTTTTTATTAAGACTTTTGTAACACTTTTGTAACCATTTTGCAATTACTAGAAATAATTATAACACAGCATAAATTTTTTTCAACAACTTAAGCCTGTCTATTTTATTATATTCAATTTTTCTGTTTATATACCTTTCTGAAAAAGTCTCATGATTTCAATGGGTTTAGCTAGTTATTTCATTCTATTTTTTAGTTAATAATAAAATATTAAGATTTGTTAATATTTTATTATTAACTCTATCTGAAAACTATTTAGTATTTATTTTCACTATATGGATATACTTCTAATATATAGATATAAGTCATAATATTTACTATAGAAAGTAAGCAGGAGGTTTGATATGACAGGTATTGTTTGTAAAGATTATGTAAATATAAAATCGCCTTATGCTATTATGAATATATCTAAAAGCATATTTGAACATCTATATTCAAGTATTGAAACCTATCAGGAACTAATCATATTATGTATAGGTACTGATAGATCTACTGGAGATTCCCTTGGCCCAATTGTAGGATATAAATTAAAACCTTATATATCTTCCTATGAAAAAGTCCATCTTTTGGGAACTTTAGACCAACCAGTTCATGCAAAAAATTTAGAAGATACTATCAATAAAATAAATTCAACCTATAGGAATCCCTTCATTTTAGCCATAGACGCATCTTTGGGAAGTTTTAATAAAATAGGGTATGTAAACATTAACAAAGGTCCATTGAAACCAGGTTTAGGTGTTAATAAAAACCTCCCCTCTATTGGGGATATAAGTATTACAGGAATCGTAAATGTTGGAGGTATAATGGAATATATGGTATTACAAAATACTAGATTAGGTTTAGTCATGAATATGGCAGAGATTATTGCTAAAAGTATAAATATAGCCCTATTTAAACTCTATTATGAGGATAAAGACAATATGAGTAGCCCTTAGAGCTACTCATATTATTAGCAAAATACAGTTAATCTCTTATCTCCTACCTTAAATAAAGTTTCCTTTTCATTATCATATATTTCTCCATCTATATTTAAATAAGTTTTTTCTTCTGTTACAATTTTTATCTTCTTAGCTTTAAATATCTCCACATCTTTTCTAAACTTAATATGTTTGCCTTTAAATATTGAAGGAAATAGAAATAATAACTTTATTTTAGAAGCTTTATTAATAACACATACATGAAAATACCCATCCTCTGCAATAGCCATAGGCAATATTTTCAAACCACCACCATAATACTTTCCATTTCCCACAGCTATTAAAAATATATTCTTATCCATAGATACATCATCTATTTCCAACTGAACCCTTTTATCTTTAAAATTAAATAGTGTACTTAATACTCCAAAAACATAGGCGATTCTAGATCTTATTCTTATTTTTATCTTCTCAGTATTTTTAACTACTTCTGAATCCAATCCAATACTAGCAATATTCAAAAATGGATTATTATTTACAAAGCCAATATCTATTTGTTTTTTATTCCCTTTAATAATAATATCCATAGCTTCTATAGGGTCAAAAGGAATATTAAGTGTTCTTGCTAAATCATTTCCAGTACCCCTTGGAATTATTCCTAAAGTGCCTTTTCCAGATTCCAATATACCTATAGCAACTTCATTTATTGTACCATCTCCACCTACAGCAACTATAGTAGTGTAACCTTTTTCTATAGCTTGTTTAGATATAATAGTAGCTTCTTTAGGCCTACTAGTCAGCACTATATCGTATATTTTACCTGTTTTAACCATATACTTATCTATTACAGGTAAGAGTTTTTTAGCTTTTCCCCCACCTGCTACTGGATTTATTATAAAAAGTCTTCTATCCACATAGTTCCTCCTATCTAAATAGATTTTGCATAATCTTCCCCTTTAATTGCTCTATCTATAGCTTGTATCTCCTCAACAGATAATGGATATATTGATTTTCCATCTTTTATTGGCTTTGCATAACAAGTAGAATGTTCTCGGCCATAAATACTAGTGAGTATAAAACCATTTAAAAAATTATCCAAAAATGCTATGGAAAAACTAAGCTCTGAACCCATATCACCAAAAGCATTATACCTCACAAAACCTACTTTTTGAATTGCAAAAGTAAGTTTCATTTCTAAACTGTCTAATTCCTTATTTAGATTAGTAATTTCCCTTTTTAGCTCATCTATTTCTGAGCTATTTTTTATTAGAAGATCTTCAATATCTATTCCATCATAACCTCTCACCAACTGATTATATCTATCCTTTAATTTTGAAATTCTAATTTCAGCAATCAGATATAAAGCCAATAACACTAGGAAAGCTACCAATAAACCTAATATGATTTCAATATTATATATTCTAACTAATTCTCGTGCTTGATCCATCTGTATTTCCCCTTTCTTAAATTTCCTTGGATATTTCTCTGATAGCTTTTATCCCTTTTTCTATTTCATCATGGGTATTATAAAAACCAAAACTAAACCTTACAACACCTTGTTCAAAGGTTCCTATGGTTTTATGGGCAAGAGGAGCACAATGCAATCCTGGTCTTACACATATATTATAATATTCATCTAATATAAAGCTAACTTCTGAAGAATCCTCATATCCAATATTAATCGGTACTACAGCTCCTTGCTCGTTTATGTTTAATGGACCATATACCTTTACCCCATCTATCTTTAAAGCTTCTTCAATGAAATGTTTAGTCAATTCTTCTTCATACTTTCTAATATTTTCTACCCCTTCTTGTAAAATATATTTAATACCTGCTCCTAATCCGACTATTCCTGGACCATTAGGAGTTCCACTTTCATATTTATCTGGCCTAACCTCTGGCTGTTCCAATAGATGAGATATACTACCAGTACCTCCTTGTTTTAACTCCTTTACATCCAAATCCTCCCTTATGTATAGACCCCCTGTTCCTTGAGGACCAAGTAAGCTCTTATGTCCAGGGAAAGCTAATATATCTATATTCATTTTTTTTACATCTATATCATATATTCCAGCTGATTGAGCTGCATCTACTAAATAATATACACCATTTTCCTTAGCAATTTTTCCAATTCTTTCTATGGGCATAATAGTTCCAGTTAAATTGGACACATGGGTAGTTATTATTAACTTAGTGTTTTTTTTGATGCTTTTTTCAATATCCTCAGGATTGATTCTACCCTTTGAATCCCCTTTGACTATAGTAACTTCTACCCCTTCTTTTTTTAAATCCATCAAAGGCCTCAAAACTGAATTATGTTCCATAGAGGTAGTAATTACATGATCTCCTTTCTTTAATATACCTTTAATTCCAATATTTAAGCTCTCTGTACAATTAAAAGTAAATACAATATTCATAGGATTATCTATATTAAATAGTTTGGAAATCAATTCCCTAGTTTTAAATATTTCTCTCCCAAGTTTCAATGCTAGTTTATGTCCAGATCTACCAGGATTTGCACCATATTCTTTCATAGCTTTCAAAATAGAATCATAAACTATATTTGGTTTAGGAAAAGATGTAGCGGCATTGTCAAAATAAATCATACTAGCACCTCCAATATTTTATAATATAATTATAGCACATTAATTAAACTATTTATCCTATATTTAATTCTATATTTACATATAATTAAAAAGAAGCTCGTAACTGAGCTTCTCTTTATCCTAATCTTTCATATACAATCTTCATCAATTCTTCTTTTAATTGAGTTCCTTCTTTCAATAAAGTGTTTACTTTTTCTTCCATCTCTCTTCTGTATTTCTCATCTTTTATACTAAGTAGATTAATCTTAACATTTAGCAAAGCTCCCTCAAGCCCAGTAGCTGCTAAAAGAGCACCTACTCCCACATCGGTAATAGCATTAACATTGCCATGATGTGCAAATACCTTTTGTAGTTTCAGTACATTGAAACATTCCTCAGCACATCTATAGGGCACTTCTAAGGCTTTCTTATAACCTTCTTGAATAGCAGCACTTCTTTTTGCTTTTTCTTCTTCTGTTTCTTTAGGCATTTTAAAAGCTTCCATTACTCCATCAAAAGCTTTTGTATCCTCATCTACAATTTTAATTAGCTCTTCTATACTCTTTTGTAATTTCTCAAAATTAGCGTCCACTTCCTTTTTCGTTTCATCATCTAACTCTTCATAAATCTTTCTGCCAATTGTCAAATTACCTACCATAGATGTAAGAGCTGCTCCTAAACTACCAGCTAATGCAGCAACACTTCCCCCTCCTGGAGTAGGCTCCTTAGATGCTACTTGAAGAACATAATCCTTTACCGTTTTGTTTATTAACATTTAATCACCACCGTTTAATTATTATAAATATTTTACTAGCCTCAAGACTTGATAAGGTCTTGTCTAATCCAGTTTAATTATATTATATACAAACATTTATATCAAGGAAAGTGTTTTTACTTAGCCAATTATTTATTTGGATACATTTAAAAAATTATTTTCAAAATCTTTTAAAGTAACAAATACTTGTGGAGAAAGTATTAATAAACCAACAATATTAGGCAATACCATAAGACCATTAAATAAATCAGCTATGTCCCAAACAAGATCTACATCTAATAAGGAACCTAGTAATATAAATAATAAAACTAAAACCCTATAGTATTTGATACCTTTTTTTCCAAATAAATATTTTATATTGGATTCACCAAAATAATACCATCCTATAATAGTGGAAAAAGCAAAGAAAAATAAACAAATAGCAATAAACTTAGTGCCAAAATTACCAAGACCAATAGTATAAGCAAATTGAGTCATAGCAATACCTGTTAATCCTTGATCATAAGCACCAGTCATAATATTTATTAAAGCTGTAATAGTGCATATAATCAATGTATCAAATATGACTCCAAATATAGCAACTAAGCCTTGTTCTGCAGGATGTTTTACCTTTGCTACTGCATGTGCATGGGGTGTAGATCCCATTCCAGCTTCATTGGAAAATAATCCCCTAGATATACCATATCGTATTGTCTCTTTTACTTTAACTCCTAAAACTCCTCCTACTGCTGCTTGAGGTGTAAAAGCTGAAGTAAATATAAGTTTAAAAGCGGGTATTATTTGAGAATAATTTAATAATAATATTATTATACTTCCTATTATATATAAAATGGCCATTATAGGTACTATTAATTCCGTAAAAGATGCTATTCTGCTAATTCCTCCAATAAGTATTAACCCAGCTATAATAGCTGTAATTACTCCCCCAATCCAACTTGGTATGTTAAACGCTGAGTTTAAAGCTATAGCTATAGAGTTAGATTGAACCATATTGCCTACGAATCCCAAAGCTACAATTATGGTAACTGCAAAAAAACCTGCTAAAAAATTACTATTCACACCTTTCTTCAAATAATAAGCTGGCCCTCCTACAACTTCACCGTCAATCCTATCTACATATTTTTGTGCTAAAACTGCTTCTCCAAATATAGTACCCATCCCAAAAAAAGCACTAACCCACATCCAAAATATTGCTCCCGGGCCACCAGATGCTATAGCAGTTGCAACTCCTGCTAAATTCCCAGTACCAACTTGAGCAGCTAGTGCAGTTGCTAAAGCTTGAAAAGATGTCATACCATCTGCATCTGCTTTGTCACTTTTTTTAAATATTTTCCCAAATACATATTGATTGATTGTCCCTATGCGTCGTACTTGAACAAACTTCAGCCTAAAAGAATAATACAGTCCTGTGCCTAATAATAAAAATATTAAAAGATTATCCCATAGTAGCCAGTTTAGTTTATCTACTATATCTAGTAATTTAACATTCATACTTATCCTCCTTTAAAACAAATTTAAACTCCAATTTATTATGTGCATTTACTTTTTTTTAATACTTCAATAAAAAAACCGACAAATCCGTCGGTTTTATATATGGGATATTAAAATAATATAAATAAGTAAGTAATGTAAGCACCTAGTAATATTAACCCTGTAAGCCTTCCTATTTTTTTATTTAACAACCCTACTAACACAAACAAAAAAGACACCAACATAGCCATAGGAATGTCAGTAAATAATGTATGCCCTGTAACTATTAAACCTTTATCGCTTACCAGTGTAGAGATTCCTACTACAATAGATATATTTATTATATTTGCACCTAATATATTGCCCAATGAAATATTTTGTTGCCCTTTCAATATGGCTACTATTGAAGTTACAAATTCAGGTATTGAAGTACCTATAGCTAGCAAAGTTAAACTTACCACTTGTTTTGGAATCCTTAAAGCCTTTGCAATTTCTACACCACTGTCAACTAGAATATGTGCTCCATATATAATTAATAGTATTCCTACTATAAACTTAACTCCATTTTTAATTAAATCCTTTTTGCAAATATATTTACCTTTGTTTTTACTCCTATATGTACTCTCTCGTCTATGCTCTAATATGTTTAAAAATACAAAGAAAATTTGTAATAATACCAATAAATACCCTTCTTTAAAAGTTATAAATCCATCTTTACTAAATAGAAAAAATATACATAGATAACCTATCATCATTGTACCTTTTATCCCAAAGAATTTATCTTTAATTTTTATTGGTCTTATTAATGAACATATCCCTATTATAAAAGCTATATTACAAATATAAGATCCTATTGCATTACCAATAGCCATTTCAGAAAAACCTTCATTACTAGCAACAGTAGATACAAAAAGCTCTGGCAAAGTTGTTGCCATACTTACAATAGTTGCACCTATAATACCCGATGAAATACCAGTTTTTTCAGCTATCCATATAGCAGCATCTACAAATAAATCTCCACCTTTTACAGTCATAATCAACCCAATAGCAAAAAATAATATCACTAGACTAATCTCCATACTCCCCTCCCAAATTATTATTTCATACCTACTATATTTATATATGAATAATTCCCTTATTATTACACATGATTAAGTAACCATAACCATAGTAGGGAATAAGATAATAATAGTTATATCAAAAGGAGTGCTTTAGATGGAAACAATATTATTAGTTCTTGCTTTGTCTATAGATGCATTTGTTGCTAGTATTGCTTATGGTGCTAATAAAATAAAGATCCCAGTTAAATCCATTATATTTATCGATGTTGTTTGTGCAGTATTTTTAACCTTTTCGATTTTTTTAGCTACAGCATTAAAAAAAGTACTTCCTTCTAATTCAACTTCTATAATTAGCTTTATAATACTCATAATACTGGGAATATATTATTTATTTGAAAGCATTGTAAAAAAGCATTTAGAAAAAAAATCCTCTACAATCACACATGTGAAATTAAAATTACTCAATATATGGTTAGTTATAGATATCTATATAGACGAAACTCGAGCAGATTTTGACAATTCTAAAACTATTAATCTTAAGGAAGCTTTGTATTTAGCTATTGCTTTATCCATAGATTCTATAGCAATAGGATTTGGAACAGGAATTGGAAATATCAATTATTTTACCGTAATACTTTTATCCCTAATGTGGAATATAATAGCCATATGGGGGGGCTTGCTTTTAGGAAGGAAATTTGTTGAAAAGACAAATATAAATTTATCCTGGCTATCAGGTATATTGTTAATTATATTAGCCTTTTTAAAATTGAAATAATATTTAAACCAACCTGTACAGGTTGGTTTAAATATACATAATGCCATCTAATACTATTTTAGCCTTGCCACCTATCTTTACACTATAACCTCCATTATTCTCATCTATTTTACAATAAATATAGCTTGGTCTATTCATAGCTTCTCCTTGTATTGATATAATTTCATTCCCATATAAATATCCCCTACTCTTTAGGAAATATATTAATCCGCCATTAGATGTGCCTGTAGCTGCCTCTTCATTTATACCAACGGCAGGTGCAAAATTTCTAGTGTATACTCTGGTGAAATTAGCTCCAGGTATATAAAAAGCATGCACTCCAATAACTTCTAAAACATTAGAAACTTCTTTAAGTTTATTAAAATCTACCTCTAAATTATCTAATATCTCCTTACTATTTATAGGTAAAAAAATATCCTTCAACCCCGTAGAAATAATTGTTGGTTTTATGTATTCATCCCCTATGCCTAGACTATCTATTCCTATATTAAAACACTCTAATAATTGTTCCATATATTTAACTTCACCAAAATCCTTCGGTGGTGCTTGTTCCATCAATATTTTGTTTACCTTACCATCACAAAAATATATTTCCACACTAAGTTTTCCCGCTTTTGTATTTTGATAGATTTTTTTAATGCCATTTTTTATAGAAGGTATGTAGTTTTTAAGTGCTAACACATAAAAAGCGCCAATAGTTCCATGGCCACAAAGATCTACTTCATGAGTAGGTGTAAAAAACCTTACTTCATAACTTTCTTCATCTAAGGGAAACATAAAAACAGTTTCTGAAAGATTCATCTCTCTGGCAATATTTTGCATATCTTCATTAGACAATCCCCTTGCATCTGGTACCACAGCTGCTGGATTTCCACCAAATGGCTTTGATGAAAAAACATCTACTTGATAAATGTCTATCTTCATTTTACTCACCTCATACCCATGTGTTTCACGTGAAACATTTAGTTTGTTATTATATCTAAAATCCTCTCTAAATCCTCCTCACTATAAAATTCAATTTCTATTTTACCACCACCTTTTTTAGAGATAAGTTTAACCTTTGTCCCTAAAGCACTCATTAAGTTTTCCTCTATCTCTTTTACAAAAGGATCTGTTTTTATGGTTTTTCCCCTACTTTTCTTTTTGGCTTTATTCTTAGCTATTTTTTCAGTTTCTCTAACATTTATCTTGTCATTCATTATAGATTCAGCAAATCTTAATTGTTCTTCTTTGTCATCTATTGAAAGCAATGCTCTTCCATGTCCACTACTAAGTTTACCTTCGGCAATATATTCTAGTATTTTATCATCTAGATTTAATAATCTAATTGAATTTGCTATATAGGATCTGCTTTTCCCGATTGCTTTTCCTAACTCCTCTTGAGTCAAATTATAATCTTCAAGCAATCCTTTAAAAGCATAAGCTTCTTCAATAGGGTTTAAATCTTCCCTCTGTATGTTTTCTATTAATGCCAATTTCATTGCATCCTTATCGCTAACTTCTTTTATTATACAAGGTATCTCCTGTAATTTTGCTTCCTTAGCTGCTCTCCATCTACGTTCTCCAGCTATTATTTCATATTTGTTTTCCTTTTTACGGACTACTATGGGTTGAATAATACCATATTGGATTATAGAATTCTTAAGTTCCTCTAAGGATTTCTTTTCAAATTCCTGCCTAGGCTGGCGTTGATTAGGTTCTATCAAATCTATTTCAATATTAATAATAGATTCATCTTCTGATTTTTCACTAAATAAATCTGTTATTGGTTCATCGGGAATCAAAGCCGCAAGTCCTTTACCAAGACCTCTTTTTTTTGTAACCAATTAAAACCCCTCCTCTTGTAAATACAAAAACTCTTCTGCTAACTCAACATAAGCCTCTGCACCTCTAGATTTAGGATCATAATCTATTATAGATAAACCATAGCTAGGTGCTTCAGCTAATCTTACATTTCTTGGTATAATAGAGGTATATACTTTTCCTTTGAAATACTTTTTTACTTCATCTACCACTTGGATGGATAAATTAGTTCTACCATCAAACATACTGAGAACAACACCTTCTATCTCTAATTCTGGGTTTAAACTTCTCTTTACTAACATGATTGTATCCATCAATTGACTAACCCCTTCTAAAGCATAATATTCACATTGTATTGGAATTAGAACGCTGTGAGAAGCAGATAATCCATTGATACTCAATAAGCCCAAAGAAGGAGGACAGTCGATAAAAATATAATCATAAAGCTTTTCTACTGCTCCTATAGATTGCTTTAAAGCCAGTTCTCTACCAGGTATTTCTATTAATTCTATTTCTGCACCAGCTAATTCCACATTAGATGGCACTATATCCACATTTTTTGCCGTTGTATTTTGGATTATTCCCTCTACAGGCGTGCCGTTTATCAATGCATCATAAGTAGATAATTTTAATTGTTTTTTGTCAATACCTAGTCCACTAGTAGCATTTCCTTGAGGATCTACATCTACTACCAATACCTTAAAATCTTTTTTCCCCAAAGCAGCAGCTAAATTAATTACAGTTGTTGTTTTGCCCACCCCACCTTTTTGATTAAAAATAGTAACTATCCGTGCCATATTTTACACTCCTATAATGTTTGTTTAATATATAATATCATAATTAAAGACATAAAATAAGATTTTTATTAATTTTTTCTCTTTTAAATAAATTAAGACAGACTTAAGTCTGTCTTAATTGTTTCACGTGAAACATTTTTAATAATTAGAATAACTATTTAACCTTCTGTAAAAACATAGTTTTTAATAAAATATCACCTACTCACGACTAAAATCACAAGTATGTGTGGCATTTTAACAATTAATTTTTAGGAATTTTAATAGTAACTTCTACAAAATCCCCTCTATCTTCTTCTAAATATTCTGCATTTATCCCACTTTGTTTTATAGCGGTATAAGCATTTTTAATAGTATTTAAATATATCCTAGTACTAATCAATCCTTTTATATTAGGCTTATCCTTTTTTGTTTCATCTTTTACTTCTTTTTTTATTAATTCATCTAGTATATCATTAACCAAGTTTTCCGTTTTACTTACATTAAATTCATTCTTTATTACTTTATCTAATACCTCTCGTTTTAATTGTTCATCAGGTAATTTTAGCAAAGCTCGTCCATGTCTTTCCGTAAGATCATGTTCAATTAAATCCTTTTGAATATCTTCTGGTAACTTCAATAGTCTTAATTTATTTGCAATAGTAGACTGGCTTTTCCCTAATTTTTCAGCTAACTGTTGTTGGGTAAATCCATGATCTACAATTAAACTATTATACCCTTCCGCCTCCTCAATAAAGTTCAAATCCTCCCTTTGCAAATTTTCAATTAAAGCTACCATAGCAGACTCATTGTCTTTATAATCTACCACAATAGCAGGTATCTCCTCTAGTTCCGCTAACTCCGATGCCCTAAGTCTTCGTTCACCAGCAATCAATTCATAGCTCTCATCTTGAATTTTTCTAACACTTATAGGTTGGATTAAACCAAAAGATTTAATAGATTGGCTTAATTCTTCCAAAGCTTTTTTATTAAAATCCTTTCGTGGTTGATATGGATTTGGTCTAATGGATTCAATTGGAATATATTTTATTTCTGGCTGTTCATTTTTCATTACAATTCCACTCCCTAAAAAGATTATTAAATCTATTGCTATTATTCTATAAAAATAAATTATTTCCTTCTTATTACCCAAACTTTTTATAGACAAATTGTTTTAAATTACAAAGGATTTTTCTTAGGTTTTCCTCCACCTCTAGGATATTTTGTCGGAGTTTCTTTTATTTTCTCTATAATTATCAAACTATGGGTTATATCACTTTCAGGTAATGTAATAAGCTCTGTATCCTTTATTCTCCCCCCAAGAATTTTAATTCCTTTTTCTGCTTCCTCTAATTCTTCAGTAAAATCAGGGCCTTTCATAGAAATAAAATATCCTCCCACCTTAACAAAGGGTAGAGAATACTCAGATAAAGTGTTTAGTGAAGCCACAGCTCTAGATATTGCTATATCATACTTTTCCCTATGTTTCTTATTCCTACTTAATTCCTCAGCTCTACCATGTACAGCAATTATATTTTTTAAATTTAGTTGAGAAATTACCTCATCTAAAAATCTAATTCTCTTATTTAGACTATCTAATAAAACAATATTTAAATCCTTCCGAACAATTTTTAATGGAATTCCTGGAAATCCTCCTCCAGTTCCTATATCTATTACTTTAGCTCCTTTTTTAAATAATTTAACTTTAAGAGGAGTTAAGCTATCTATAAAATGTTTAATGTCTATTTCTTCGTCATCAGTTATAGAGGTTATATTTATCTTTTGATTCCAATCCTTTAAAATATTTTTGTATAATATGAATTCTTCTATTTGTCTATCAGTTAAATCAATATTTAATGTTTTAGCCCCTTTCACCAAAGTATTTACATTAACCATCTTTATCTCCTTTCGATTTTCTACGCTTTTGCTCCAAATAAATCAGCAACACATTTATATCAGCTGGAGAAACTCCAGATATTCTAGAAGCTTGACCTACAGAATCAGGTTTAATCTGATTTAATTTAGATTTTGCTTCGTTGCTTAATCCTTTTATTTCATTATAATCTTGATTTTCGTCTAATTTTTTATTCTCCAATTTTTTAAATTGCTCTATTTGTCCCATTTGTTTTTTAATATATCCTTCATACTTTATTTGTGTCTCCACTTGAAGCCTTATTTCTCTAGGTAATTCTTCCCGTTCTTCATCTAATTCCTTTAACATATTATAATCCAGTTCAGGTCTTTTTATTAAATCATATAAGCTAGATGTAGTTTTTAATGGAGTACTCCCAACTTTATTTAAAAAATCATTGGTTTTTTTGTTTGGTGTTACTTTAAAGGATTTTAATCTATTTAACTCTTCTTCTATCATTTTCTTTTTCTTAATAGTTTTTTTATATCTTTCTTCTGTTACAAGACCTATATCATATCCTTTTTGAGTCAATCTAAGATCTGCATTGTCCTGTCTTAAAGTTAATCTGTACTCAGCTCTAGAAGTCATCATCCTATAGGGTTCATTAGTACCTTTTGTTACTAAATCATCAATTAAAACCCCAATATAGGCTTCGGATCGATCCAATATAAAAGGCTCTTTACCTTTAATATTTAACACAGCATTTATACCTGCAATTAGGCCTTGAGCTGCTGCTTCTTCATATCCTGATGACCCATTGATTTGACCTGCAAAAAATAAATTTTTAATTTCTTTATGCTCCAATGTTCTCTTTAAAATCGTCGGATCTATACAATCATATTCAATTCCATAAGCAGGCCTCATAAATTGAACATTTTCTAAACCTATAATAGTTTTATACATTTCTAATTGAACCTCTACAGGTAAAGTTGAACTTGCTCCTTGAACATACATCTCCCTTGTATCTAGCCCTTCTGGTTCTATAAATATCTGATGTTTATCCTTATCTGAAAATCTAACCACCTTATCTTCAATAGATGGACAGTATCTAGGACCTATACCCTCTATTACACCTGAATACATAGGAGAACGATACAAGTTTTTTCTTATTATCTCATGGGTTGTTGGGGTAGTATAAGTTAGATAGCAAGGTACTTGTTCTATATCAAAAATTTTATCCATGTTTAAAAAAGAAAATGGAACTATTTCATCGTCTCCTGGTTGTATTTCCATCTTAGAATAGTCTATACTATCTCCATGAACTCTAGCAGGAGTTCCAGTTTTAAATCTCCTTAACTCTATACCTAGTTTTTTCAATGAATCAGAAAGATAGTTAGAAGGTGAAAGTCCCCCAGGACCACTGGAATAGCTAACTTCTCCCATAAATATAACACCTTTTAAATATGTTCCCGTAGCCAAAATAACAGCATCAGCATAATAAACTGCTCCAGTCCTAGTAACTATACCCTTTACTCTATTTTCTTCAACCAATATATCTATGACTTCCCCTTGTTGCAAAGTTAAATTTGGTTCTTTTTCCAATACTTTTTTCATCTCTATATGATATTTTTTCTTGTCTGCCTGAACCCTTAAAGAATGGACAGCAGGGCCTTTAGAAGTATTTAACATTCTACTCTGTATAAAAGATTTATCGATATTTAACGCCATCTCTCCTCCTAGAGCATCTATTTCCCTAACCAAATGGCCTTTACCTGTTCCACCTATATTGGGATTACATGGCATATCTGCTATAGAATCTAAGCTTATAGTTAATATCAAAGTCTTCATGCCCATTCTACTACTAGCTAAAGCAGCTTCGCAACCTGCATGACCAGCTCCAACTACTATGATATCATAATCTCCTCCATGAAATCTCTTTAAATCCAACATAATTCTACACCCCAATCATAAAACTATTTACCTATACAAAATTCAGAGAATATTTTATCCAATACATCTTCACCTACAGTATCGCCAGAAATCTCTCCTAAATTATCCCAACAATTCTTAATATCCACTTCTATACAATCTAAAGGCATATTTATTTTAATTCCTTTTAACCCATCTTCTATATTCTTCTTAGCCTTAACAAGTTGATCTTTATGCCTCATATTGGACACTATAATCTGATTACTTGTATCTACTTCACCAGTATAAAACATATTTTTTATAGTATCTATTAACTCATCTATACCTACCCCAGTAGCTATAGATGTAGTGATGATTTTTTTATCAGGTAATAAACACCTTATATGCTCCTCATCTAATTTAGCTGGTAAATCAGATTTGTTTAATAACACTATGCTTTTTTTACCCCTTACTATATCAATTATTTTTTTATCATCCTCAGATAATTCCTCCGAAACATCAAATAAGGCTATAATTAAATCAGCTTCCTCCACCATATCTTTAGCCCTATCTACTCCTATTTTTTCAACTATATCTTCAGTATCCCTTATGCCTGCTGTATCCACAATTTTTAAAGGTATACCATCTATATTTACATATTCTTCTATAATATCCCTTGTAGTTCCTGGAATATCAGTAACTATAGCTCTATTCTCATTTAATATAGCATTTAAAAGAGAAGACTTTCCCACATTAGGTTTTCCTAATATTACAGTATTTAAACCATCCCTTAATATCCTTCCCCTATCCACTGTGTTCAATAATTTATCAATTTTATCAAGGACTACTTTAGCATCCTTTTCCAAATCATCATAGGTTATATCTTCTATATCTTCCTCAGGAAAATCAATGGATACTTCAATATGAGCAATCATATTTAAAAGTATATCCCTTATATTCTTTATCTCTTGAGATAACCTTCCTTCAAGTTGCCTTAAAGAAACATCAAAGGATTTATCCGTCTTTGCATTTATCATATCTATAACTGCTTCAGCTTGAGATAAATCTAATCTACCGTTTAAAAATGCCCTTTTAGTAAATTCACCTCTATCTGCCAATCTAGCTCCATTTTTTAAAATCAACTCTAATATTCTCCTTACAGATATAATTCCCCCATGACAATATATTTCAACCATATCTTCTCTAGTATAAGTATAAGGTTCTTTCATATACACAATCAATACTTCATCAATTATTTCATCTTTTTCTGGATCTATAATATTACCATATATTAGCTTTCTATTTTCTCCATCTTTTAAACTCTCAATATTCTTACCTTTAAATATTTTATCTCCAATATCTATAGAGTCTTTGCCACTCATCCTAACAATACCTATTCCTGATTCTCCAATAGCAGTAGAAATAGCTGCAATAGTATCAGTCATTTGTATCACCTCATTCTTTATTAGATAAGAGAAACCCAGTTTAGAACTGGGTTTTAAAATAAACTATTTTGCTTGAATTACTACTCTTCTATAAGGGTCCTCACCTTCACTATGAGTATCTATCCCTTCTACATGTTGTAATGCTGAATGAATAATTCTTCTCTCATAAGGGTTCATAGGTTCTAATCTTACTGGTCTATTACTATACTTGGCTTTTTGTGCCATCTTATTAGCTAATCTAATAAGTGTATCTTCCCTTCGTTTCCTATACCCTTCTGCATCTACTATTACTTTAATATAGTGGTCCCGATTTTTATTTACTGCTAGACTTAATAAATATTGTATAGCATCTAATGTATTACCCCTCTTGCCTATTACTATACCCATATCCGAAGAATTAATATTCACTATATCCACATACAAACACGAACCTTCTTTCTTGACTACACAACTCCCATTTACATTCATACCTAAAAGTATCCTATTCAAAAAATTTTCTACTATTTCCACAGGATCATTAGTTACAGTTACTTTAACAGCAGCATCCCTAGTACCTATTAAGCCAAACAGTCCCTTACTAGGTTCTTCCAACACCTCTACATGAATATCCTCCTCATTAACACCCAATTCCTTTAATGCCATATCTACCGCTTCTTCAACAGTTTTTGAAATCTTTACAACAGACCTCATACTATCCTCTTTCCTCCTTAATCTTACCCAAAGACCTATTCGTAATTAACTGCTGTACTATTTGAAATATATTTCCTACAACCCAATAAAGAGCTAAACCTGCTGGAAAAGATTTAGCAGCCCAAAATATCATAAGGGGTAAAAATATATTCATGATTTTTTGACTAGCTGCAGCTTGAGGATCTACCTGGACATTAGCCGTCATTAACATACTCTGTATATAAGTAGTAATAGCAGCTAATAAAGGTAATCCCCACATATAGGGATCTGGCTGTTCTAAATTGGTAATCCATAAAAAGTTTTTGCTTATAGTTTCATATATTTTAGGATCTTTAAATACATAAGTAACAGGATCTCTTAATACATTAAAAAAAGCTATTATAATTGGAAATTGAATTAATATAATCAAACATCCTGACATTGGATTATAATTATATTCTTTATATAATTCCATCATCTTTGTTTGTTGGGTCTGTGGGTCATTTTTATATTTATTTTGAATTTCTTTCATTTTAGGTTGAATTTCATTCATCTTCTCAGTGGATTTACTCTGATGTAAAGAAATAGGTAAAAGAATAAGTTTGAATATTATAGTGGTTATTATTATTGCTATTGCATAAAAAGAAAAATTTTTTGGTTCAACACCAATACTAGAAACTAAATCAAAAATTAATTTTAACAATCCTCCAAATAAATTTCCAAGAAAGGCTCTCATCTATTAACCTCCAATCATTTTAGCGGATCATATCCTCCTTCATTAAAGGGGTGGCATCTCAATATCCTATTAATACTTAAATAAGTTCCTTTTAAAAAACCATACTTAGTGTAAGCCTCTATAGAATATTGGGAACACGTTGGATAAAATCTGCAATTTCTTCCAATAAGTATATACTTTGAAATAAAATTTTGATAAAATTTTATTAATAAAATAGCTATTTTAGCCATTATATTTCACCTGAATTCTTCATTAAATGAGCAATACTTAATATATGTAGCATTGCACTCTCTAATTCCTTATATTCAATATCAACAACGTTTTTCTTAGGTATAAATATTATATCATATCCATCCTCAATGTTGAGGAAATTTAATCTACAAATTTCCCTCATACGCCTTTTTACTTTATTTCTTACAACACTATTTCCAATCTTTTTACTTACAGAAAATCCAATTCTAGAATAATCAAGTTCATTTTCCATCACATACAACACTATATTTCTATTCCAATAGTTTTTCCCATTACGATAGACTTTTTTAAAATCTTCATTACTTCTCAACCTATGCTCTTTTTTCATCATAATACTCCTCGATACTCAGCTTAAAAGATTTAATCAATTTGTTTTAATAAAAAGGCCACCTTTTTTTGCGGCCTTAAGCTGATAATCTATTTCTACCCTTTTTTCTCCTATTTTTGATTATCCTTCTTCCAGACTTAGTTTTCATCCTCTTTCTAAACCCATGTTCTTTACTTCTTTGCCTTTTTTTTGGTTGATAAGTTCTTTTCACTTTAGCCACCCCCTTCAAATCTACTATATCTATAACAATAGATTAAACTATCATTAAATGAAACATAAAAACTACTATAGATTATATTTATACTCTTCTAATATGTCAAGAAAATTAAACTACCAATATCCACAAATATAATTATCAACAAATTATTGATGTTGTGGATAATTATGTTGATATAATATATTTTTTTTGATATTATTAAATATACATGTGGATAGTTTTTTTCTTCTCAAAGGGTCTTTACTTATGCACATATTGTGGATAGTTTGTGTATAAGTAGAAAATTTTTATTTTTATAAAAATCTCTATACTTGTTAATTAGTGACTTTATTATCCACAATAATATTATACACAAACTTGTGGATATTTTTAATTCTTCAACAAAAATATCAAATATACACAATATGAATATAGCTTATCCACAATTATTATACCATTTTTTCTCTTAAATATTAGCTATTATTTTTACTTTTTCTGTGGATAAACTTGTTGATATTTTAGTTGATGAGTTATAAAAATTCTTTTTATGGATATAATTTACAATACAAATAGGAGGATATTTTAAAATGGATTCAAATTTAGATAACATTTGGAAAGAAGTACTCAATATAATAAAAGTAGAATTAACGGAAGTAAGTTTTAATACTTGGCTTAAAACAATTAAACCTATTGGTATTGCAGAAAATAGGGTTATTCTTGCTGCTCCAAATGAATTTACCAAAGGAATCTTAGAAGGTCGTTACTTAAACTTGATAAAAAACGCTATTGCTCAAGTTACTGATAAAGAATACACAATCCAATTTATAATACCAGGAGATGAAATAGATGGAAATATTGGACAATCTATAATCAATGAAAATATAGAAGAAAACAAAAGATCTCAATTAAATCCAAAATATACTTTTGATACTTTTGTAATTGGCAATAGTAATAGATTTGCCCATGCAGCATCATTAGCTGTAGCAGAAGCACCAGCACAAGCTTATAATCCACTATTTATATATGGAGGGGTAGGTTTAGGTAAAACCCATTTAATGCATGCCATTGGACATTATATATTAAGCCAAACTCCAAAAACAAAAGTAGTATATGTATCCTCTGAAAAATTTACAAACGAACTAATAAACTCCATTAGGGATGATAGAAATAATGAATTTAGAAACAAATATAGAAACGTAGATGTATTATTAGTAGACGATATACAATTTATAGCAGGTAAAGAAAGTACCCAAGAAGAATTTTTCCACACCTTTAACGCATTACATGATGCAAATAAACAAATAATTATTTCAAGTGACAGACCTCCAAAGGAGATACCCACATTAGAAGATAGGTTAAGGTCTAGGTTTGAATGGGGTTTAATTGCTGATATTCAACCACCAGATTTAGAGACTAGAATAGCTATACTTAAGAAAAAAGCAAAAGTTGAAAACATAAATGTACCAAATGATGTAATGTTATATATTGCAAGTAAAATCCAATCTAATATTAGAGAACTAGAAGGGGCATTAATTAGAATAGTAGCTTATTCGTCCTTAACCAATAAGGAAGTTACAGTAGAACTAGCAGAAGAAGCATTAAAAGATATTATATCCAATAATAAACCTAGAGAAATAACTGTAGATCTTATAAAAGATGTAGTAGCTAAAGAATATAATATTAAAATTGAAGATTTTAATTCTAAAAAAAGAACAAGGGCAATTGCTTACCCAAGACAAATAGCTATGTATTTAACTAGAGAATTAACAGATCTATCTTTACCAAAAATAGGAGATGAATTCGGAGGAAGGGATCATACTACTGTAATACATGCTTATGATAAAATAGAAGGAGATATAAAAGAATCTGAGGAATTTAAAAACAAAATCCATTATCTAACAAAAGAGATAAAAGGTGAATAGTCAACAAAAAATGTTAATAAATATGTTAACTAATTGTGGATAATTGTTTAAAATATTTGAGCCTTTTATAATGTTGATAACTCTACTTATTATAATTTAGTTATCAACATTGTATTAAATCCTGTAAACACCATAGAGATCAATAAAAACATACTTATACACATACTAACAGCTCCTACTACTATTACTACTATAGTATTATATCCATTTGTATCTATAAGAACCCAAAACAAAAGGAGGTTATTATCAATTGAGAATACAGATAGATCAAAAAAGTTTATCTAGTCATGTAAATATAGTTCAAAAAGGTATATCATCTAGAACTACTCTACAAATACTCGACGGCATATTGATTGAAACGGTTGATGATAAACTAAAATTAACATCAACAGATTTAGAGATTGGAATAGAAACTTATTTAGATTGTAATATACTAGAAAAAGGTTCTATAGTAGCAAACTCTAAAATATTTGGAGATATAGTAAAAAAACTACCTAATTCTACTGTAGATATTGAAGTTAAAGATAATAATATAAATATAAAATGTGAAAATTCTGAATTCAATATACTAGGAAGCAATCCTTTAGAGTATCCAGAATTACCAACTATAATAAATAAAAACTCATTTAAAATCCCTAGTGATTTGTTTAAATTAGCTATTAAACAAACGGTATTTGCTACAACTCAAGACGAAACAAGACCTATACTCAAAGGTGTATTATTGGAGATAAAGAAGGGTATCGGTTCCTTTGTAGCATTAGATGGATATAGATTAGCTTTAAAGAGTATTCCATTAAATATAGATGAAGAAATAAATATTGTAATACCAGCAAGGGTATTAAATGAGTTAAACAAGATACTTGATGATAATGATGATGAATTAACTATAAGTATTGCTCCAGGTCATATAATATTTAATATGGGAGAGACTAGAGTTTTTTCTAGATTATTGGAAGGACAATTTTTAAATTATAATGATATAATAAGAGAAGATCATAAAACAAGGGTAATTGTAAATAGGAAAGATTTTCAAGACAGTTTGGAGAGAGCTTCTTTGTTAGCAAATGAACAAAAAGCAAATTTGATTAAATTAAATATATTACAGGATAAAATAATCATTAAATCCAATTCAGAGATAGGAGATGTTAATGAAGAAATTATATCAAAACATGAAGGAGATATGCTAAATATAGCTTTTAACTCAAAATATATTTTAGAGGGAATAAAAGTTATAGATTCAGAAGAGATTGAACTTCATTTTATGGGGAGTTTAAACCCTTGTATTATAAAATCTATAGATGATGATAATTATACTTATTTAGTTTTACCAGTACGATTGGCTCAAGATGACTATTAAAGGAGTAGATTATAATCATGAAAGAGATAGAAATAAATACGGATATTATTAAATTAGATCAGCTATTAAAATTTGCCGGTATTACTCAAACAGGAGGAGAGAGCAAAATACTAATAAACAAAGGAAAAGTGATGGTAAATGGAGAAATAATAAAACAAAGAGGAAAAAAGATTAAAAAAGGCGATATTATTGAAATAAAAGACATGGACAAGTTTATTGTGATATAATGATATAGGCTGTATAGTTTATAAATACATTCTTCCCAAACCAGAAAGGTTTGGGAAGTCTACTTAATAGAAATCTGTAGTTACATAGACAATTTATGAAATTGTTAAAATTTGAGAGGTGCTATAATTGAACATAGAAACTATTAGGCTAATAAATTTTAGGAACTATGAAAGCCTAAATGTAGATTTAAATAAAAACATGAATATTTTTATAGGCAAAATTGCTCAGGGGAAAACTAACTTATTAGAGTCTATATATATGTGTGCTACTGGCAGATCTTTTAGAACAAATAGGGATAAAGAGATAATAAATCTAAAAAAAAATCAAGCCTACATAGGTGCTAATGTAAAGATTGGTAGTATTCAAAAATTTATTGAAATAAAAATGGAAAGAAATAAACAAAAGAGAATTAGAGTAAATAAAGTAGAATTAAATAATTTTAGGGAACTAAATAGTGGTTTAAACGTAGTAGTGTTTTCTCCAGACGATTTAAAACTCATTAAAGATGGACCTATAGAGAGGCGAAGTATATTAGATACGAGCATCTCCCAATTAAAACCTATATATAAACACAATATTAATAGATATAATAAAGTACTGTATCAAAGAAATAATCTATTAAAATCTAAAAAATCTAAAAATGAAATATTAAATTTATTAGAAATATTTGATATGCAACTAGCAAGAATTGGAACAGAAATAATTCTTTATAGAAAACATTTTATAGAGGAATTATCTAAATTGGCAGAGGAAATTCATAATAAGCTAACACAATATAAAGAAACTTTAAGTTTAGAATATATATCAAATATAGATTATAACAATAAGAACAAAATAGAATTAGAAAAAAATTTTTTAATTCTATTGAAATCTACAGTTAATAAGGATTTAATTACTGGTACTACAGAAATAGGCCCCCATAGAGATGATATGGTTATAAAAATAAATAATATAGATGCTAGATCCTTTGCATCTCAAGGTCAACAGAGGACTGTAGTGTTGTCTATAAAATTATCGGAAGTGGAGATTATAAAAACAGATAGAGGAATGTATCCTGTTTTGCTATTAGATGATGTTTTTTCAGAATTAGATGAAGAGAGAAGAAAATACTTAACTATGTCTTTTAATCAGACTCAAACTATTATAACATCAACGGATACTTTAACATTAAATGAAATAAGCTCAATAGATAAATCTGTGTTTTATATAAAAGATGGCAAAGTATTAAAATAGGGAGTAGATATAATGTTTTTGCATATAGGAGATAATATTAGTATACCAAAAAATGAGATAATAGCTATACTAGATAAAGATACTGTAGAAAAATCAATGGATACAAAGGCATTTATAGATAAGTTAATAGAAAAAGGATGTTTAATAAATCCCCATAATAAAAAAATAAACAGTTATATAATAACTTGTGTTAAAAATATAGATAGAAGAAATAGAAAAAAGTTCTTAAAATATGAATTATATACTTCCAGTATTTCTTCAAAATCCTTATCAGAGAGAAAAAACAAAATAATAAAAAAAAGATTGGAGGTCAAATAGATGGCTAAAGAAAACAATGGAAGAAAATATACAGCTGAAGAAATTCAAGTATTAACAGGACTAGAACCAGTAAGAAAGAGGCCGGGAATGTATATTGGTAGTACAGGACCGAGAGGATTACATCATCTAGTCTATGAGGTGGTAGACAATAGTATAGACGAAGCATTAGCTGGGGTTTGTGATACTATAAAAGTTATTATAAATGAGGATAATTCAATAACAGTAGAAGATAATGGATCTGGTATACCTGTGGAGATTCATCCCCAAACAGGTAAATCTACTGTAGAAACAGTATTAACTATACTTCATGCAGGAGGTAAATTTAATAATAGTGCATATAAAGTTTCCGGAGGATTACATGGTGTTGGTGTGTCCGTTGTAAATGCACTATCTGAATGGTTAATAGTAAAAGTTAAAAGAGATAATAAAGAATATATGCAAAGATTTGAAAAAGGTATTCCAGTAACAGATCTTAAGGTAATTGGGGAAACAAATACTACTGGAACTACTATAGAATTTCGACCAGATAAGGAAATATTTGATGAAGTAAATTTTAACTTTGAAACATTGGAATTTAGACTTAGAGAAATGGCCTTTTTAAATAAAGGCATAAAAATAACTTTAGAAGATAAAAGGGAAAATAAGAAAAAAGAGTTCCATTATGAAGGTGGTATAAAATCTTTTGTAGAATATATAAACAAGAATAAAACACCTATACAAAAAGATATAATGTATTTTGAATCGGAAAAAGATAATACAGTAGTAGAACTAGCTATGCAGTATACTGATGGTTACTCAGAAAATATATATACCTTCGCTAATAATATTAACACCCAAGAGGGAGGAACCCATCTCAGTGGGCTTAAAACCGCTATAACGAGAGCTATTAATGATTATGGAAGAAAGTATGGATATATAAAGGAAAATGAAGATAATCTTCAAGGGGATGACGTACGGGAAGGCCTAACAGCTGTATTGTCTGTAAAATTGATGGAACCTCAATTTGAGGGTCAAACTAAGACGAAGTTAGGAAACAGTGAAGTACGTGGGATAGTAGAAACTTTAACTTACGATTTTTTAACAAATTATTTGGAAGAAAACCCAAAAGATGGAAAAATAATATTAGAAAAAGCTATAAACGCCTCAAGAGCAAGGGAAGCAGCAAGAAAAGCTAGAGAAATTTCAAGAAAAAGAAGCATATTAGATAATACAACTTTACCTGGAAAATTAGCAGATTGTCAAGAAAATGATCTAGAATTAACAGAGATATTTATAGTGGAAGGGGATTCAGCGGGAGGCAGTGCTAAACAAGGTAGGGATAAAAGATATCAAGCAATATTACCATTAAAAGGAAAGATAATGAATGTTGAAAAAGCCAGATTAGATAAAGTTCTTGGATATGATGAAATAAGAGCTATGATAACGGCTTTTGGAACTGGTATTGGTAGTGAATTTGATATAAGTAAATTAAGATATGGAAAGATAATAATAATGACAGACGCAGATGTTGATGGAGCTCATATTAGAACACTATTATTAACATTCTTTTATAGGTACATGAGGGAATTACTAGAAAAAGGCCATGTATATATTGCACAACCACCGTTATATAAAGTATCAAAGGGAAGAACAGAACATTATGTATATAGCGATCAAGAATTGGAAGAATTGCTTAATAAAATAGGTAGATCTAATTATAATATACAAAGATATAAAGGTCTTGGAGAGATGAATCCAGAACAGTTATGGGAAACTACTATGGATCCAGAAAAAAGGATTTTGTTAAAAGTAAACATAGAAGATGCAATGGTTGCAGATGAGATTTTTACTACCCTAATGGGAGATAAGGTAAAACCTAGAAGGGAATTTATACAAACCAATGCAAAATTGGTTAAGAATTTAGATATATAGGGAGGAAAAAAATGGATAAAGATAAAAATATTATAGAAGTCAATATTGAAGATGAAATGAAAACTTCCTATCTTGATTATGCTATGTCGGTAATAGTAAGTAGGGCTCTTCCAGATGATAGGGATGGATTAAAACCTGTGCACAGGCGAATACTTTATGCTATGAACGAGCTTGGACTAAATCCAGAAAAGCAATATAGGAAATCAGCTAGGGTAGTGGGAGACGTGCTTGGTAAATACCATCCCCACTCGGATACTTCAGTATACGATGCTATGGTAAGGCTTGCACAGGATTTCAATACTAGGTATCCTTTAGTTGATGGACATGGAAACTTTGGTTCCATCGATGGTGATAGTCCAGCAGCTATGCGTTATACAGAAGTAAAAATGACTAAATTAGCTACAGAGATGTTAAGGGATATTAATAAAGAAACCATAGATTATAGACCAAATTTTGATGAAACCTTAAAAGAACCCGTAGTATTGCCTAGTAGATTTCCAAACTTATTGGTAAATGGCTCTTCTGGAATAGCTGTAGGTATGGCAACCAATATTCCTCCACATAATCTTAAGGAAGTAATAGATGGATTAAT
>JAAYFV010000180.1 GCA_012728075.1 Tissierellia bacterium | reverse complement strand
TCTTTGGATTTAAGGGAATTTAGTGTAAAAATAGTAGAAGAAGCTTGGAAGTGGTCTATAGATAAGAGCCCAGCTATTATAATATATTTTTCTTCTACTTATAATGCTAGGATTGAAATGACTGGCGAGACTGAGTTAGAAAGAAATTTAATGGACAGTGTAACTAAATCTATAGATTTAGTACAGAATTATTCTGATGAGCCTATTGTCACCAAGATGTTTTATCCATATATATCTGATATAAGCTTTATGTCTTTAAGCGATAGCCCAAAAGATATATTATATCTAGAAAAGAATATGCCAGCTTGGGGTTCTAAATATGTATATGATATGGAAGCTGTAATGGAAGTAGATGTACCTGTGGTAAATATAGGGACCTATGGAAAGGATGGTCACAAGATGACTGAACGGGTCCATATGAAACATACTTTTGAGATAGTGCCCAATATCACTTATAATAGTATAAAAAATTTATTAGGTTAAATAGTATAAAAAAGCAGGTAGGATTAGAAGCCCTAGCCTGCTTTACTTTTTTCTTAAAATCTAATATTCCCAATTAACATCTGCAGCTCCTCTGCCAATTTTGCTAGGCTTTCCGTTGAAGAAGTAATCTCTTCCATGGAAGCCATTTGCTCTTGAGAGGCAGCTGATGAGTTTTGAATTTGGGCTGCAATTTCTTTACTCATATTCTCTATTGAAGTAGAAGAATGGACTAACGAGTCTACATAGCTTTCTACATTACCTATAGCTGCTACTACCTCGTTAACTGCATAACCAATTTGTACGATTAATTTAGATATTTCATCAAAGGTTTCTTTGGCTTCATTTACCCTTGTAACACCTAATTCTACTTCTTTGCTACTATAATCCATTTTAGCATTGGCTTCTTCAATTAAAACATTGTTATTAACTAATAATAGGTAAATCTTTTCAGTAGATTTTTGGGTTTCTTCAGCTAGTTTTCTTATTTCTTCGGCTACTACTGCGAATCCTCTACCATATTCTCCAGCTCTTGCAGCTTCTATGGCAGCATTTAAGGCTAGTAAATTTGTTTGTTCTGCTATATCTTGGATTATTTCAAGCATCTGGTTCATCTCATTAGAACTGGAGCTAATATTGTCTAAAGAGCTTTTAACGCTATTGGTACTATCTTGTATATTTCTCATTTGTATTGTTACTTCATCCATATTTTCCTTTCCTACTTCAGTTTTTTGGAATACATCCCTATTTACATCTTCAGCATTGCTAGTTTGACGAGATACATGTTCTATTTGTGAAGATATTTCTTTGATGGAGGAGGTTATGTTTATTATTTCATCTAGCTGATTGCTAGAGCCTTCTGCAATTTCACTGGAATTTTCTGCTATATTGGTAGCTGCTGCAGTGGATTGTTGGGATATGGCTGCTAATTCTTCTGAAGCAGCGGCTACTTGATGAGATGATTCTTGTATTTCTTTTGCAAAGTTTCTCATATTATCAATGACCACTTGTAGAGAGTACGCTAATTTACCTAATTCATCTTTTCTCATTATTAGTTTTTCATCCACATCTTCACTAAAATCCAGTTGGGATAAATTATATGCTTGATTTGTAGCATGTACAATAGGCTTTGTAAGGCTTTTACTAAATAATATGGAAAAAATTATACCGATAATGATTGCTACTAACATCGCTAGGATTAAAGCTTTTTTCATGTAATTTAAGCCAGATAGTATTTCTGATTCACTTATATTGACTACAAGGGTCCAATCTTTAGATTTGATAGGAGCAAAACCTAAATGGATTATTTCCCCATTTTCCATATATTTTCCTATTCCAGCTTTCCCCTTTACGATTTTTTCTTCCATTTTTACTATTTCATCTATATAATTGCTAGGCACTTGTTTTTTTAAGGCACTAAAGTTTACATCAGCTTTAGCTTTACCATTGGTAGCGTGGGTTGCTACAGTAGGGTGAGAGATTATATCAGCAGAATCGTTTAATATATAGGCAAATCCTTTTTCTCCAATTTTTATATTTTCTGCTATTCTATAGAAATCTTCTGCAGGCTTAAATCCTACTACTACACCTAGATTAACTCCCTTATATTTTATTGGGGCAGCAATGGCTACTTCTAGTTTTCCTGTCAAATTGTTTACAAAGGGCTCAGAGAAATAACTGCTTCCTGAATAGGCCTTTCTAAAGTATTCCTCTTCATATATATCCAATACTACGCCATTTTCCAACAACAATTCTCCTTGTAGGTTTGCTATTCCAATGCTGGAAAAATTTAATTTACCTCTTTCTTCTTTTAGCATTTTTAATTTTTCTTCATCTGGAATATCGGGATTAGAAATTGCCTCTAGATTACCTAATGTAGTTATAGAAAGGGTGTTGCTTTTAATTTGTTCATCTACTATAGTTGCCGAATCTGTAGCTTTATTTAATAATAATTCTTCGTTTGTTTTAATTAATTCGTTTTTAGATATAAAGTATGTAACGATTCCTAATACTAAGGTCAATCCAATTAATATGGATGTAGTAGATAGCATCATGCTTTTACTAATACTTTTGACTCTTTCATTTTCAACTAATTTTTTTTCTTTTTTCTTTTTTTTAAATTTTGGGAGTTTTATTTTTTTGAATGTGAACCTCATTTTTTTCGCTCCTTTATGAATACATTTTAAATTTCCTCTACTTTCATATTTTAACAAAAATCATCATATATTTAAAGTATTATACAAAAATTTTAAAAATCCTCTATTTTTTTTAAAAATGATTCCAAAGTACTGGGTAAAATTACATTGGAATGCAAAAAGGAAGGGAAGAATTGATTGACAAATCAACAGAGGAGAGTTATACTTAAATTATACAAAATATTCGCAAAAAACAAAATAGTACCACAATTCTATCAAAATAATAACTACTATTAAATTGTTCTAAAAGACATGTCTGAAGACGTGTCTTAAATTTTATAGGGGTGGTATTGAAATGTGTAAAAAGCTAGGGTTATTGTTTCTAATGTTGGCGTTAGTTGCTGGATCGTTGGTGGGATGTGGAAAGTCAACGGATACTGGTGGTGATTCAGGAGATTCATCTGATGTAATAAAAATTGGAGTATTTGAACCTATGACTGGAGCTAACGCTGCTGGTGGGGAAATGACAGTAGAAGGTATTAAACTAGCTAATGAAACTAAAGGAGAAGTACTAGGCAAAAAGGTAGAACTGGTAATAGTAGATAATAAATCTGATAAAGTAGAAGCGGCTAACGCTGTATCAAGACTTATTGAAAAGGATAAAGTTGTAGCTATTATAGGTAGTTATGGAAGTTCCTTATCTATGGCTGCAGGAGATATAGTAAAAAAGGCGGAAGTACCTGCGGTAGGTTGTTCACCCACTAATCCCTTGGTGACGCTGAACAACGATTATTATTTTAGAGTCTGCTTTATTGATCCTTTCCAAGGGACTGTAATGGCTAAGTATGCAGTTAATGAATTGGGAGCTAAGACAGCAGCAATTATTCAAGATGTTACCCAAGACTATTCTATTGGACTAAGTAAATATTTTATTGATGCTTTCAAAGAATTAACTGGTGATGAAGATAGTATAGTAGAGATTAGCTCGTATAATACTGGGGATCAGGATTTTAGTGCTCAACTTACCAATGTAAAAGGGAAAAACCCAGATGTAATATTTGCACCAGGGAATTATGGAGAATCTGCGTTATTGATTAGGCAAGCTAGGGACTTAGGTATAGATGTTCCTATCTTAGGTGGGGACACCTGGGAATCGCCAGAATTTTTAACCATTGGTGGAGATGCAGTAGAAGGTGCTGTATTTAGCACTCACTTTACTGCGGAATCACCAGTAACCGATGTATCAGATGTATTTTTAAAGCAATACAAGGAGAAATTTAATAAAGATGCTAATGCTTTTGCAGCTTTAGGATATGATGCTTATATGGTGATATTAGATGCTATAGAAAGGGCAAATTCTACAGATCCTAAGATCATAAGGGACAAGATAGCAGAGACGGAGAATTTTGTGGGAGCCACAGGGAATATTACTCTTGATGAAAATGGAGATGCAGTAAAATCTGCAGTTATTAATAAGGTTGAAAACGGGAAGTTTGTGTATTTGACGACTGTAGAGCCATAATAAATAACATAATTAGGAGGTTTTATTATGGGAAATCAAGGTTTTTTGCAACATTTAGCTAATGGAATTTCATTAGGTAGTTTATATGCATTAATTGCTATAGGATATACCATGGTATATGGAATACTTAGGTTGATAAACTTTGCCCATGGAGATATATTTATGCTGGGTGCCTATATAACCTATTATGGAATTGTTTTTACGCCTATACCTTGGTGGATTATGTTTATATTGGCACCGGTTATTACTGGATTTATTGGGCTTCTCCTCGAAAAGTTAGCTTATAAACCACTTAGGGAATCACCAAGAATTACTGTTCTTATTTCAGCTATTGGAGCCTCCTTTTTCTTCTGTGGTGGGCTTTACGTTTACGGTGTTTTCTAGGGCTGCTAATACCTTCTTTTGTTAGAATTCTGTATACAGAGGAATAACTTACTTTAATG
>JAAYFV010000179.1 GCA_012728075.1 Tissierellia bacterium | reverse complement strand
GGATGATATTATGTTTATAGATATTGCAAAGATTAATTTAAAAGCTGGAGACGGTGGAGATGGAGCAGTAGCTTTTAGAAGAGAAAAGTATGAACCTGCAGGGGGACCTTTTGGTGGAGATGGGGGAGATGGTGGTAGCATTATCCTACAAGCAGATGAAGGCATAAGGACTCTAATGGATTTTAGATACAAGCATTTTTACAAAGCTGAAAATGGTGAAAATGGTAGAACCAAAAAGCAATTTGGAAAGAAGGGACAGGATTTAATTTTAAGAGTACCAGTGGGAACATTAGTTAAAGATGCAAACACTAAAAAGGTAATAGTTGATATGAAAGAACATGGTCAGAAATATACAATCGTTAAAGGTGGCAAAGGGGGAAGGGGAAATGCTAAATTTGCAACGGCTACTAGGCAAGCTCCAAGATTTGCTGAACCAGGTTCAAAAGGAGAAGAGATAACTGTATTGTTGGAATTGAAGCTACTAGCGGATATAGGCCTTGTAGGTTTTCCAAATGTAGGCAAATCCACATTACTTTCTATTTTATCTGCAGCTAAGCCTAAAATTGCTAATTATCATTTTACAACTTTACAACCTAATTTAGGAGTAGTACGAGTAGATGATGAAAAATCCTTTGTACTAGCGGATATACCAGGACTAATAGAAGGAGCTCATGAGGGAGTAGGTTTAGGGCATGATTTTTTAAAACATATTGAAAGAACAAGGATTTTAGTCCATGTATTAGATGCATCAGGAATCGAAGGAAGAAATCCTATAGAAGATTTTCATAAAATAAATGAAGAACTAGTTAGATACGATCCTAGACTTTCTCATAAGCCTCAAATAATTGTAGCCAATAAGATGGATTTACCTGGAGCTGAAGAGTGGCTTAAAAAAATAGTAGAAGAATTAGAACCCCTTGGCTATGAGATATATCCTATATCTGCCGCTACTATGGAAGGAATAAATAAACTTAAATTTGCTATGTGGGATGCTATTTCAAATATTAAACCTGAATATGAAACCTTTGATGAAGAAATGGAAATTACATTAGAGGAACCAGAAGAAGAAACTATAATAGTAAAAAAGGAAAATGGAAAATATATTGTTGAAGGTTCCTATGTGGATAGACTTATTCACTCTATAAATTTTGATGATTTAGATTCATTAAGATATTTTCAAAATATTATGAGACAAAAAGGGATAATAGAAGAACTAGAAAAGCTAGGTATTGAAGATAATGATACAGTATTTATTTGTGGATATGAATTTGAATTCTTCGACTAATGGAGGGTATAAAGGCGAAATGGATTGTTTCAATTGTGGTAATTGTAAAGAAAATCAATTAACATATTATTGTTTAGCCAGAAATGAAGTGGTATTAAATATGGATTATAAAGCTAAAGAGAAAACTAGAACTGGCTGGAAAAAAGGTAATAGAGAATATGAAGTTCATAGAAGAAAATCTAGAAAAGAAGTAGAACTGTAGGTAAAAAAGGAGTGTATTAATTGTTAACAGGAAAGCAAAGAAGTTATTTAAAAGGATTAGCAAATCCTATGGAACCTATATTTCAGGTGGGAAAGAATGGAATTACTGAAAATTTTATCAAACAAGTTGATGAAGCTTTAGAGGCTAGGGAATTGATAAAGGTCAAAGTTTTAAACAATAGTTATTTAAATCCAAAAGAAGTTGCACTAGAATTGTCTGAGAGTACCAGAGCTGAGTTTGTTCAAAGTATAGGGAATAAATTTGTATTATACAGAGAATCTAAGGAGAATAAAAAAATTCAATTGCCTCAGTAGAGTAATCTAAACTTCAGAAATTTTTCTGAAGTTTATTTATTAAGATGAGGATAAAGGGAGGCGATATATAGAGATGAAAGTGGGAATTATTGGAGGTACCTTTGATCCTATTCATCATGGGCATTTGATATTAGCAGAATATTCTAGAATTTTTTTCAAACTAGAGGAAGTTATTTTTATACCAGCAGGAACCCCTCCTCATAAAGGGAAAGAAGGGATTTCGTCTATAGGCCATAGATATCATATGACTTTATTAGCAACTAATACCAATCCCTATTTTACTATATCAACTATAGAAATGGAAAGAAAGGGACCTAATTATACTATAGAAACCATAAAGCAGTTGAAAAAGAAAAACAAAGATGTAGATTATTATTTCATATTAGGTGAGGATTCTTTAAAGGAAATTCATACATGGAAGGACTATGATAAACTATTAGAAATATGCAAATTTATTGTAGCACCTAGGCCCTATGCCAATAGAAAATCTTTGGTGGATAAGGCCAATGAACTAAATGAAATTTACGGTGGACCCATATATATCCTTGATGCACCATTAATAGAAATTTCTTCAACGGAAATTCGGGATAGGGTTAAGATGGGATTATCTATCAAGTATTTAGTGCCAGAATCGGTAGAGCAGTATATAGATAAATACAAATTATACGTTTAAATAGGAGGTTTTTATGATAGAACAGTGGATGCATGATAAATTAAAGAAAGATATAGGAGAAGCAAGATATAAACACTCCATTAGAGTGATGAATACCAGTATTGAGTTAGCTAAACGTTATAATTATCCAGTAGAAGAAGCTGCATTAGCAGGTTTTTTGCATGATTGTGGGAAGTTAAAGGGGAAAATAAATCTGTTGAAAATCGCTGATGACTTTGATATAATTTTAGATAATGTTATGCGAAATAATGTAGAATTGATACATGGGCCACTAGGAGAGCAAATAGCTATTAAAGAATACCATGTAACCAATAAAAATGTATTAAATGCTATTCGTTATCATACTACTGGGCGTGAAGATATGACCTTGTTGGAAAAGATAGTTTACGTAGCAGATATTGTAGAACCTGGGAGAAGATTTGAAGGGGTAGATAAGATTAGACAATTGACTGACAAGAACATAAATTTAGGATTGCTGTATGCCCTAGATAGAACTATAATTTTTGTAGTACAAAGAGGAAAACTAGTACATTTAGACACAATAAAAGCGAGGAATCAGTTGCTAATTTTAAAAGGTTTGGAGTGAGTTATAAGTGAAAAAGACATTTTTTAAAACTTTTTTTATTTCTTTTATTGTTTTTTCTTTAGTATGGGGGGGCTTTATATATAACACCGTAATAAAAGCTGAAGGTGAAGAAGAGGAATATATATATAAGGATAATTTTATCGATAGACTAATGGATGGTAAAGATGACATAACCTTTCTAGTATTAGGAGTAGACTCTATGGATACAAAGAGTGCCTCAGGTGCAAGGACTGATACCATTATGCTATGTAGAGTTGATAAATCAACTGGCGAAATATCTTTGTTATCCATACCTAGAGATACCAAGGTCCAAATTCGAGGAAGAATGAATGAAGAAAAAATAAATCATGCTCATGCCCATGGAGGTCCAGAATTATCTGTAAAGGCTGTAAAAGACTTATTAGGAGTAGATTTAGAATATTATGTTAGGGTGGACTACAGAATAGTTAAAGAATATGTAAACCTTATAGGTGGAGTGGAAGTATATGTACCTATGGATATGAAATATAGTGATCCTGTAGCAGATCCACCATTATATATAGACTTAAAACAGGGACGACAAGTGTTAGATGGGGATAAAGCTCTTCAATTTTTGCGATTTAGAAAAGGCTATGCAGATCAAGACTTAGGTAGAATAAAGGCACAACAACAATTTGTTGCAGCAGCTATCGAAAAAACTTTAAGACCTGGAAATATTGTAAATATTCCTCAGATGATAAAAAGTTACTATGATTATGTAGATACTAATATTCCCTTTGATGTAATGATGAAATTTGCTATGAAGGCTAAGAATTTTAGTTCTGATAAAATTAACATGGCTACATTGCCTGGGGAAGGAGAGTATATAGGCGGAGTATCCTATTTTATACCAGATAAAGAAGAAAGTGCTAAGTTAGTAAATACTATGTTTCTTGAACACAGAACCGTAGAAAATACAGATAAATAGTAAATCAAATTATCGGGAGGTAGTTAAGTGAAAGATATTGATGAAAGGATATCTATTATAGCAAAAGCTTGTAATGATAAAAAAGGTTTAGATATTAAACTATTAAATTTGAAGAAATTAACTCCAATAGCTGATTATTTCGTTATTACTAGTGGAAATTCTACAACCCAAGTAACTGCCATAGTAGATGAAATTGAAGAAAAAATGGAAATTGCAGGTTATCCTCTATTAGGAAAAGAAGGATATGAGACAGGTAGATGGGTCTTAATGGATTTTGGGGATATAGTAGTACATGTATTTCATAGGGAAGATAGAGAATTTTACAATTTGGAGAAGTTATGGGCAGATAGTGAGGAAATAGAAATAGATGATGCATATTAATCATAAAAAAATAAATCTTTTATGATTATTCTTAGATAAAGGCTATTTATTAATCTTGGTTAATACAAAGGAGGTCAAATTATATGAATATATCATTTATAAACACCAACAAGGCGCCAGGGGCTGTAGGACCTTATTCTCAAGGGGTTAAGGCTGATAATCTAATATTTACATCTGGACAATTGCCAATAATACCAGAAACTGGGGAGCTATTGAAAGATGATATTAAAAAAGAGACAAGACAATGCTTGGAAAATGTAAAAGCTATATTAGAAGAAGCAGGAGCAACATTGAGAGATATAGTTAAAGTAAATATTTACATAGTGGATATGGGTAATTTTTCATCTATTAACGAAGTATATGAGGAGTATTTTAATGAACATAAGCCTGCTCGTTCTTGTGTAGAAGTTTCTCAATTACCAAAAGATGGGAATATTGAGATAGAAGCGATAGCAGTATTATAAAGTGACATAAATTAAAACCTTGCCTAGATCTAGGCAAGGTTTTAATTTATG
>JAAYFV010000178.1 GCA_012728075.1 Tissierellia bacterium | reverse complement strand
ATACCTCCATACTGGGGTACCACGGTTCTAATCTCCTCCATAATCTCAGAGGGATGTAAATATTTTTTATTATAGCCAAGCCTGTTCATTAAATCCATCAATATCTGCCAATCAGGTTTAGAATCCCCTACTGGTTCTATAGCCTTTCTTACCCTTTGAACCCTTCTTTCTGTATTAGTGAAAGTACCATCCTTTTCTGCAAAGGAAGCTGCTGGCAATACTACATCGGCTAATTCTCCTGTCTCCGTTAAAAATATATCTTGCACTACTAGAAAATCCAAATTGTTTAAGGCTCTTCTCACATGATTTATATCTGGATCTGAAACCATTGGGTTTTCTCCCATTATATATATGAACTTGATATTTCCTGCTTCTGCTTCATCTAAAATCTCTGGTATCGTACGCCCTACATTACTTGGTATATTAGAATCCCAAAGAGCTTCAAATTTATCTTGGACCTCTGGTTTAAACACCTTCTGATATCCTGGTAAATCTGCTGGTAATCCGCCCATGTCACAAGCCCCTTGAACATTGTTCTGACCTCTTAATGGATTTACCCCAGCTGATTCCTTTCCAATATTTCCACAAAGTAAGCTTAAATTGGATATACTCATTACAGAATTGGTACCTGTTGTATGCTGAGTAATACCCATAGCATAATAGATTCCGGCTTTTTCCGCTTCAGCATATATAAGAGCTGCCTTGATTATATCTTCCTCATCTACTCCACATATTTCCCCTACTATATCAGGAGTATATCTACTTATAACCCTTTCAAACTCCTCAAAATTTTCCGTTCTTTCTTCTATATACCTTTTATCATGTAATCCACGGCTTATGATTACATTCATCATACCATTTAATAGGGCTATGTTAGTTCCAGGTTTGATTTGAAGAAATACGTCTGCATAATCAGCTAATTCAATCCGCCTTGGATCGGCTACTATTAATTTTGATCCATTTCTAACAGCCCTTTTCATAACCGTACCTATTACAGGATGATTTTCCGTAGTATTTGAACCAATTACAAATATAGCATCTGCATCTATTATTTCCTCTATGCTATTTGTCATAGCACCACTTCCTAATGTAGTTGCAAGACCTGCAACTGTAGAAGCATGTCAGAGCCGTGCACAGTGATCCACATTATTGGTTCCAATCACTGCCCTAAACATCTTTTGAAATAGATAGTTTTCCTCATTAGTACATCGTGCTGAAGTTAATCCTGCAAAAGCCTCTGATCCGTAATTTGCCTTAATCTCTTTGATTTTATCTACAATAACTCTATAAGCCTCATCCCAAGTAGCTTCTTCAAATTTCCCATTCTTCTTTATAAGAGGGGTTTTTAGTCTATCAGGATGATTTATAAATGGGTAGGCAAACCGTCCCTTTACACAAAGGAGTCCATTGTTAGCTTTTCCCCTTGCTGGCTCAACCCCAACTACTTTGTTTCCTTTAACCAACAATTCTATTTGACAACCTACTCCACAGTAGGAACAGGTAGTCTTTACCTTTTCCAATTCCCAGTATCTAATCTTTTCCTTTACTTTAGGCATTAAGGCACCAACAGGACACGCTGCTACACAATTCCCACAAGATACGCATTTGGAAGTTGCCAATCCTAAATCAAAGGGGGTAACCACCTTTGTATCAAATCCTCTACCCTCTAATCCAATTGCATTAGTACATTGAAGCTCTGAACAAACCCTAACGCATTTACCACATAGTATGCATTTATTAGGATCATAGGTATAAAAGTGATTTGAATAATCCTTTTTATAATCCTTCTTCTCTCCTTCATAGCTTCCTTTAGCAACCCCATATTCAAAACAATAATCTTGAAGTTTACAATCTCCAGATTTCTCACAGCTAAGACAATCTTCTGGATGATTGGAAAATAGAAGATCTAGTATATCCCTTCTCGCCTTAATCACCTTTTCACTATGGGTTTGTAT